>JAIRYX010000237.1 GCA_031267635.1 Planctomycetaceae bacterium | reverse complement strand
TGACGTTTGATATCGTCAAGGATTTCAGGTTCGGGAAAGGAACTATCTGTAATTCTCATAACTTTATCAATTCTGGAATCATAACAGCTATCACCTAATTTAACCCCTAAATTTATAGGAGTAAAAAAAGTCTCCGGAATTTTTTTGTTGATTTTCTGATCGGAAAAAAGAATCGTTTCTTCTTCAACGTTCCGTATTTTCCAATAAACTTTTTTGGGAAGCCAAATATCTCCATTTTGTTCAAAGTCAATTGTTCGAATTGTGACGCCTCCAAACTCATCAGAACTTCTTCGGATTTGATGACCGCCTTGAGAGAGATCATAAGTATTGATATCTTTAATATCATTAGGGTAAATATCCATTATATCAACAATATTACCTCGTACTCTGATACGAATAGAAAATTTAAATTTTTGCTTGGCTCTTATATATCTTGCAAGAGTTTCTGCAGAAGAAATCGTATCAGAGTTTTCACTATGCGCAGTGACAACCACTTTAGGATTAAAATTAAATTGGAAATCCATAGTGCCATACGAAAATTCACCACGGGGATGGATTCCCAAATGTCCCGTTAATGTCGACTTTGTTTTTTGATCGGGCGGAATATCAGCCCATCTTTTAAAAATGGTTGAGTTATCGCTACCGCCACTAATTGGTATTAGCCCTGTTGGATCATAAGTCATATATTTATAATAAAGATCATTAAACAACAATATTCCAGTGATTGAAAGAGGTTGCTCCTGATCTGACAAAATAACTTTTTTATCACGAGTTATCGTAAGGCGATTATTTTGAACATAATCCGAATAAAAATTAACAGAAACTTCTTGATTCCATTTTTCTTTACCGGAGTCTTCTTCATATCCTTTTCTATAAAGCGTTGCATTTCCCTGCCAGTACCGGATTTTTCCTAAATTGGATTGAATTTTTTGCGCAATGTTGTCCAGTATAGGAAGATGTCCTTCCGTAACATCAACAAATTCAGGAATATCTGCGCCGGCGCATAAAGTGATTCCAGAAACCAAAACACAGATCAACCAAAACAGTTTCAATTTTAACTGATTAGAAAAAAACATCAGCGTCTCCTTTATCGTAATTTTCAATAGGCAAAAAATTTAGAAAATAATCCCGCACCGGATTTTTGCATTTTACAAAAATCCGACAGGTAAATACTTGATAATAATACTCTATTACGGATCAATACAAGTACCGGTTGTTTCATAAGACCAATTTGTTGGAGGAGTTCCAGATACAGTAAAACACGCTTCGTCCGGACACGGCGTTACCCCTTCTGTTGCACAGGTTTTGGATATCATATGACATCCGCTGTATGGCGATCCTGGTGTATAAGCACATGTTGACGCGATTTGGGCTACTAAGGGAAAAGTTGATAAATAAGGGCGGCAATAACATGTTCCGGTAAAATTGACGATAGCTATTCTGTTGTCCTGTACGGATTTATTTGGTTGGAGCGACTGAATAGTTACGTTTCCTGAATGTTAATCGCTCATGCGTAACATGAGTGAATAACTTGAGAAATTCCATATTATTGAGCGTAAAAATAACAGGCGTTTTCACAAACCATATATTTTCTTTGCTCAAACTTGCCGAAATAACATGAAATTGTATAAAATTAGATTTCATGCGATCTACTTCTACTAAAACCAAATTTTCCGTCTTCTTTTCAATACCGATTCCAAGTCACGCGGCTTTCATGAGCGCAAGCATTTTGATAATAACATTTGGTATTCATTGTCTGATTGATCCTTTTTTCAAACAAAGATACGACCAAAATCTCTATTTTGATCCTCAAAATTTCACGCTAACCATAATCACAAACTGAAAAAAACACAAGAGTATTCGGCACAATTTGCTGGCATTTTTGTATTTTTCTGGAAAAATTTCCCGATAATGTAGATTTAGAGGAGATAGATAAATGATTCAGTTTTCGTGAAAAATCAAAGGACACATTGGGACTATTGGGGACAGATGAACGCTCAACATGATAGTAAAAACCGAATTTGCAAGTGGGATGAATATCAAACCCTACATGATTATGGAGGGTATAGACAAAACAAATGTGCAAATTCGAGTCGCGGAAGGTGGCGTAAGACAAACCGTCTTTACAGTTTTTGCCTTCCGTAAAATACGTGTATTTGACGCAAAGAGATTTTAGTGGGATAATCGAACAAATCTATGTTTTAGAGTTGTACCAGACGCCGTGAATACTTATTTGAAACCTTGATTGACTTCTTTCTCCGTCTTACCTGCGGAAGCATTTACAATGGTAGATATTTTAAAATCAAATTTTTATCGAAAAATTTTCTTCGTTTCAGAGAAGTCAACCACTAGTAAAAACATCGAAAAATTATAAACTATATAATCTGGAAAAAGGCGAGTAAAGTAACGAGTGTCGGTATAAAGTTTATTTTTTTGATATTTTCTATGATTTTAAGGGAAAGAAAGTATGACAAATATTTCTATAACTGAAGAGATACGAGCTAAAATCAAAGATATTCTAGGATATTTAACATTCTCCACCGGAGCGAGGGACGTCGGCTTTCTTGGTGCGATTAGTGCTGTGTACGATTTTCTTTCTCAAAAAAAAACGCAAAGAACGTGGCAGGTTTTACATACGACACTCGTGCGTGAATTAAAAAAATTGTCGAAAGAATCAGAAGCGTTTCAATCGACAACCCAAGCATCAAACGCTTTGAGTTTTGTTTTTGAAAAGTTGTTGCCCGCTTATCGCGCGTTTCATTCGGATGTGTTATTTCATCAAACGGACAATTTTTTGTACACGCCGTTTTTTTTGGGACGTTGCTTTGAAGTTTTTCTATCACAGGAACAAACCGATCATGACGAAACGGCGTTGATTTCGCACGTGATTCGTCAGCTTAACGATTATATTGGTTATCGTCCGGTTCCGGTTTTGGAAGGGCGTGAAAAGAACGAGCCGAATGAACACGAATGGATTGCTCCATTGCCGTTATACATTGAAGGAGCGGGAGTCGCGCCCGGTCGTTATCAGGCGGCAGTCGAGAAAGCGTTGGAAATTCTACGAAGTACCGATCCGTCCATTCTGCATGACGCTTGTTTCGATCCTGCCAAATTGCGGGAACTCGTTCTTGATCCCCGTGCGTATGATTTCGATCATCCTGTCAATCGCCGTCCGAATTACCATTTCGGAACATGGGACCCGCACACAATTGATAATAGCGGTTATTACAGGCGTTTTGTCGTGCATCAAGTAACGCTTGAGGGGATGTTGGCGCGTTTAGAATCGGCATACACCGGCGAATCGGATGTTTCCGATGTGCCGTATGACGAATTGTTGTATGAAGCGGGCGCTGTTTTGGCGGGTACAATGCTGATGGGTTCGGGAATCAGCGGCGAGACGCCGCACACTTATGATTCCAACACGTCGCTTTCGACGTTGATACCGCATATCGCGGGCTACCGCGACCGATTTTACGAATTTCTCCTCACGCATGTTGACCGCAACTTAAAGCCGCGTCTCGAAGAAGAACAAAAGCGACTACAGCAACCATTCGGCGGCGCGCGGCAAAGTCTCAACAAACAGCTTGCCAAACGTCGTGCCGACCAGTTGCAACGGTTTCATCTGGCGCGGACGCTGGCGCGGATGGGATATTACGACGCGGCGAATCGACAGACTGAAATCATTTCTGTTGTTTCCGCGCGAACGCTTTGCAAAATGGATTGTTTAATTACGCAAGGACACAAACTCGCCGATCACGATCAACCGGAAGAAGCGGTGAAAGTTTTGCCGAAAATCGAAGAACTGCTGCATCGCGGCATCGCGTGTGGCGCGATTGTTGATCCTTGGACGATTATCGGTTTCGGAGCGCAATACAGTTTGTTTCCCGCGATTGACAACTCGGTTCACGATCACCGCGTGGACGATTTAATCAATTTGCTCAACGACATTTTTGATCTTTACAGTCGATTGCAAAAAGAAGCCGCCGCGATGGGAAACGGCGACTTGCAATCGCATTTGTCGGACAAAATGAGCGATCTCGCCGGATGGTGGGATCAATTCGGCAGCACGGAGGTTTCAAGTGTCGAGGGATTTTCCGGTCATGCGGTTTGGGCGTCGGCGGCAATGGTGGCGACAGCTCTTGCGGCATGGAATAAAGCGGGAACTGCCGCAGGCGATATTTCGTTTTGGAGTCGGCATGTGAGTCGTTTCGAATCGCCGAAAGCATACGTTTTACTTGGCGAAGCGTTGCTCGACCAGCGAGATTTAGTCGCGTCCATGGCATTGATGATGCACTGGCTCAATCAGGCGGAAGAGATTCCGCTCACCGAAGGCGATTACTCGTTTCATGCGCTGGTTATTCGCTGGATCGAACTTCTCTGGAAAGACGAATCGGAAGAAGATGATGAAGAACGGGAAAAACAGAAAACAGCGTCTCCAAGCTGGAAGAAACGTTTTTCGCCGGTGCCGGAAGAAAAACGGTGGGAATTGACGGTGAAATTATTTGATTATCTCGAAGCCAACGCAGACGTTTATTGGCAAGTTCCGAAATTCGACCCGGACGGTAATTTGAATGAAATTGTCGGACATTTCGACCGACTCATCGAACAAGGTAACGATTTTAACTCAGAGGATTTTGACGACGGTAAGATTGACGAAAACGAAAGAGAGTATTACGAAACGTTGGATGAAGACCTCAAACGCCGGATGGAAAGAGAAACTGCCGAAACTGAAAAAGATTTATTCAGCGCGGCATATGAAAACGTAACGTATCACGATACGACGGACGACGGAATTGACGACAGTTTAGCGGACAACGGACCGTCGCCGTTCCATGACGACGACGATTTCGGCGTCGCGAAAGAAACGGAGCGGATTGGCGAGCGGTTAGCGTTTTTGCTGTCGCTTTCGAAGTTATGGCGTTATGCCGCGTCGAAATTTCCGAACATTCCTCAATCGCAAGACGCGGAAAAGACCAAAGAAATCCGTGAACGTTTGCAGGAATGGCTGAAACATGCCGACCGAATCTGGACGGGATTGCAGGAATTGCTTGCGCAAGTGACTGCCTATGAAGTTCCGGAACCGAAAGGCACACAGGAATCGCTCATGGAATATGATCGGCGTCGCGGCACGAAAGAAGTATTAGTGGACCGGATTGTTTGGACAACTGTTGAACTGATGGACGCATTTTACACGATTTGCGCCGTAACGAACGATCAAGGTTTAGTCAGCCGCTTGAATCATTGGCAACAAAAAACACTTCCGGTTTTTTCGGCATTTTATCATGCCGACACGAAAACAGTCAAACAGCTTTGGAACAAAATGCTCAGCTCGCTTCAGCACGAAACGTTGCTTTATGTGCCGACGGCGCGCGGCGGCGATCCGCGTGCGATTGTGTCCGTGCGGTTCTTGCAACAGATGATTATTCGCTTATTTGAATATGCGCCGCGTCTCGGATTGATTACGGAAACGGTTCGACTTCTCAGCGTGGTGGAAAAAATGGAACAACTGCATCCGCTTCGGCAAGGGGCGATTACCGAGTATGACCGATTGTTTGAGAAAGCGACGCGGTGTATTGCGTCGTGTATTGCCGAATCGTCGAAACGCTGGCGAATTCAAACCAGCGATGAATTTCCGACAATCAGTCACGCATTGGTGGAATATATTGAGCGGATTATTGAAATTTTACTTTCCGGCTGGTTGTCGCACAGCCGCCAGATTCGTATTTCGACAGTAGAATCTATTGCCAATCGCCGCGTTTGGGAAGGCGTGAAGCATTTCATTCAAAAATACGGTCATGATATTTTCACGCAGCATTTTATGGGCTTTGGACATCTGCGGGCGGTGTTGCATCAAGGAACGGAAAATTATCTGAAATCGCTGATACGCATTTACGAGGACGAAGGCGAACTCGAAACCGCGCAAACGCTCATCGCCGATTTGATTGAAGGAAAAATTGAGATGGACGAAGCGGTGTTTAATATCGAAACCATTTTTGAGGCAATCGCCGAAAATTACACGGAATACATTGATTACAACAGCACGACGATTCATTCCGACAGCGGTGAAAAATTGTATATGCTGCTTGATATGTTGCGCGTTTTGACCGGTTACGAGCGGATTTCATGGAATCTGAAACCGGTGTATTGGGTGCATGACGAGATGATACGTTCCGGTCGTAATGAAGCGGCGGAACTTTGGGAACGCGCTGTCGCCAAACGAAGCGTTCAGGCGGCGGAGGAACATTTGCGGCATTATGCGCGGCTCAGCGAAAAATACGGGATGTGGCTACCGAGCGTACACGAGCGGCTGAACGAGCGTTTCATTCGTCCGTTGCAAATTGATCGAATGTGCGGCATGGTATCGTTAGCGGTCAAACAAGCGCACGACGACGGACCTTACGAAGCGTTTGCGGAGTTGGAAAAACAGATTGAAATATTTGCTAAAGAGCCGATGGGCGTGGGTTACGAAGTGCCGGAATGGTTATCGGCGTTACAGGACGAAGTGATGGCAACGCACATTGACGCGGAAGAAACGGACGCAGACAAAAACAAAACCGACGACGCCTACAATCTCCCGCCAACCATCCCGCAAATCCGCCTTTCCCGCACCGAGCTTGACAAACAAATCAATCTTTGCCTTAAAAATCACGGACTTGTGTAAAAAACCGTGCGTGCTTAACAAATGAACAAAGGAAACCCTAATGACGTCTCACAAAACAATTTTCTGGATAACGTTTTTTCTCTTGCCGGGAATGCTCATGTACGAAAAGACAATCGCTGTGGAGTTTGATTATCCGAAGCCGCAAAAAAACGAGCAGAAAGACGATTATTTCGGTACGACCGTTGCCGATCCCTACCGCTGGATGGAAAACAACGGAACGCCGGAACTCGAAAACTGGATCAACGCTGAAAATCAATGGACTCATACGTATCTCGAAAAGATACCGTTTCGCGACGCTTTGCGGGAACGGATTACGCAAACGATCAATTATCCGAAACATTCGTTGCCGTTTGTGCGAAACGGGCGGATGTTTTATTTCAAAAACGACGGCTTGCAAAATCAGTCGGTGTTGTATATTGTTGATACGCCCGACGCAAAGCCGCGCATTTTGATTGACCCGAATAAACTTTCCGACGATGGAACGGTCAGCTTGCAACATATTGCTGTTTCGCGCAATGGAAAATATCTCGCGTATTCTATTGCGCGAAGCGGTTCCGATTGGAATGAAATTTTCGTGCTGGAAGTCGAATCGGGGAAGACGTTGATTGATCGCCTTCAGTGGATCAAATTTTCCGGTATTGCTTGGGAACGCGACGGGTTTTACTATAGCCGTTACGACGAGCCGCCGCAAGAGCAAGTTTTGACTGCGAAAAATGAATATCAGAAAATATTCTACCATAGAATCGGGACGGAACAAAACGCCGATACGTTGATTCACGAAGACAAGGAACATCCGCTTCGCACGATAGGAGCGTCCACCGACAAAGACGAGCGGTTCTTGTTTATCAGCGAAGGAGAATCGACTTACGGCAATTCGCTTGTCTTCAAAGATTTACTCAATCGAAACGCGGGCTTTCAAACGATTGTACCGACGTTTGATTCGGAACAAGATATTATTACTGTGCTGGACGGTAAGTTTTATATGCTGACCGACCGCAACGCTCCGAACAAGCGGCTCGTTCTTGTCGATCCGCGAAATCCGCAGGAAGAACATTGGACGGATGTGATTTCCGAAACCGATTCACTTCTCGATAGCGTAACGTGTATTGGCGGAAAATTTGTTGTGACTTATTTGAAAGACGCGGCGGATGTTGCGTCCATTTACGACCGAACCGGGAAACAGTTGCGTGAGATTGAACTTCCGACACTCGGCGTAGCTGGTTTTTCCGGCGAAAAAGACCAAACGGAATATTTTCAAGCGTTCACATCGTTCACTTATCCGACTGTGATTTACCGATGCGATATTGAAACCGGCGAGCGGAAGGAGTTGTTTCCGTCGGCGTTGAATATCAATCAAGAGGATTTTGTAACCGAAAGAGTTTGGTATTCTAACAGCGACGGACGCAAAGCTCCGATTTTTCTGACTTATAAGAAAGGACTCAAAAAGGACGGCATGAATCCGACATTGTTATACGGCTACGGCGGTTTCAATATCAGCATGTCGCCGTCGTTTTCGGCGATTCGTCTGCCGTTTCTTCAAAGCGGCGGAATATTCGCGGTCGCGGTGCTGCGCGGCGGCGGCGAGTACGGCGAAACATGGCACAAGGCGGGAACAAAATTGCAAAAGAAAAACGTCTTCAATGATTTTATTGCGGCGGCGGAATTTCTGATTGCCGAAAAATATACATCGCCGCAGAAACTCGCCGTGCAAGGCGGTTCCAACGGCGGGCTTTTAGTTGGCGCGGCGATCACGCAACGTCCCGATTTATTCCGCGCGGGTGTTGCGGCGGTTGGCGTAATGGACATGCTTCGCTATCACAAATTCACGATTGGATGGGCATGGGCGACTGACTACGGCACAAGCGAAGACAATGAAGAGATGTTCCAATATCTTCTTTCGTACTCGCCGCTTCACAATATCCGGTCTGGCGTGAATTATCCGGCATTGTTGATAACGACTTCCGATCACGACGACCGCGTCGTGCCGGCGCATTCATTTAAATTTACAGCGACCATGCAGGAAAAAAACGACGGCAAACGCCCCTCGCTCATCCGCATTGAAACAAAAGCGGGACACGGCGCAGGAAAGCCCGTCAGCAAAGTCATCGACGAATCCGCCGATGTTTGGGCGTTTTTGATGTACGAACTTGGAATGACGTTGCGATAAGCGGCGAAGACCCAAAGTAACTAGTCAGTTGATCAACCCACATACATCCGCACGGCAACGGGGAACTACTACGAAGTCTCTCAATTTCTCTTGCTATGAAAAATGTCAAGTGAAATTGCAGGACTTTGTATTACAGTCAATTTTACTGAAAAATATACTATTGCCGCCCTTATTTATAAAATTCCTTTAGTAGGGAAACTGTAACTATTCAGTGGAATGTAAGTAATTCGGCGCAATTTCGATGCAAGGATTTCGTATTTTCAACCTCATTTCCCCCTAATTTTCTTCACAAAACAACCTCAGTAGCCAATGAATCCACCTCAACGACAACCTCATTACCACACATTTAAAAAAGGAATAATGCGGTAATGAGGTTGGTTTTGGGGAAACCTTTTTGCTACTGAGGTTGTTTTGTTAAGAAAATTAGGTGGAAAGGAAGTTCCCAACACAAACAGATGTTCGTGTCGTATTAAAAATACTTAAAACCGACTGAATAGTTACCGCTGAAGATTGTTATAAAGTTGTACGTAACTATTCAGTCGATTGTAAACTTTTTTAATACGAAACAGGCAATGCGTTACCAACCTCATTTCTACCTAATTTTCTTAACAAAACAACCTCAGTAGCTCCTATCAATAGGCGTCATTATTTTTGTTCTCGCAAAGTTTTCGTTCGACTCCAGTAACCTTTTCTTGAAGGTCGTAAATGTTGGATTTCGGGCGATTGGCGAGGAATCCTCTGAACGCAAATTCTCCAGAATACCGAAAATTGCACTACGTCAAAACGTGTTGTTGGATAAGTTTTTTTACAGGTATTTTAATAAGCGTTTGTTTGACAAGATCGACGTGGTTTTTATTCCGTCATTTTTGTCGCCTTATGTTTTATAAACCCCGCTTTACGTTTATAAAACGTCTCTTATTGAACCTCGCACCCCCTGTCAAAAAACAATGTGTCCAAACAACGCCAAACGGCGTGCCGCGAATGCTGCTGTTTTCAGGAGGAAAACGGAAAAAAAGCGGCGGCGGCTGGAATCGAAGGAGTTGATTCCGGCAATACAATTGGAGCGCAAGTTTCATCAACGAAACTTGAATCAGGAGAAATGCTTAAGGACGAATTTTATGAAAGAAACGAGACACAAACACGATTTCGCCGCGCGGCGAAACAGGGAAACTCAAAAGAGATCCGCAACCCAAACGGAAACGCGACCCAGCGCGGGAAAATTCAACCATCTTTTGCTGCAAACGATAGCAAAGATGTTCCAACGGGTTCCGTGGAAACAAGCCATTCCAAAAATCGCGATTGCGGGACTAGCCATCTTACCTCTCGCAGCGGGAAACTATGCGTTGGGAGAGTCCCCGACTATCAATGAGTCAAAATCAGTTGAGCACTGGGCTAGTAACGATGTTTCCTTTGATAAGACAGGTAGTGAGGAAGATATTCTCATCGGGGTTATGGATAAGGGAAATGACGGTACGTCTGCCGAGAATTTAAACGAAAAAACAATTACTATAGGAAGTAGCTCTGCATCAACAAATGCCGCAGGGTTTCTCTATGAGAATAGCAGCGATTATGCTGCAAAGTTAGGTTCAACAACAGCCAGCGGAGCAATTAGTGTTACAGCAGGCACTGGTACGGCGGCGGGCGTTGTTTTTTTGAAAAGTCTTGGCGAGCAGGATCTCGGAGCTTCAAAGTGGGGTGATATTGCTGCCGCTGCTGACATTCATTTGGGAAATATTACCGTGAAAGGCGGGACGGTGACCGGCTTTACCGCAAATAGTTCCAGCGGAACAATCGTATTGGGAAATATTGACGTTACCGGAACAAGCACAACAGCAGACTCTTCCGGTTTATATCTGAAAGGAAAAATTTCCGGCGGTAGTATCACCACAGGTAGTATTACGACAAAGGCAGCCGATAGTACCGGATCAATCTACGGCGTTGTGATTGGAGAAGTCGATTCAGAGGATGATAAAGCAGGTAATTCTTTATTTGAGAATAGCGGCACGTTGACAATTGACGAGGTGACTGTAACCGCCAAACAAAATGCCTATGGCGTTGATATTCACGGTCAGGCGAATACCGGGCTTGTCATTGGCGGGGCGATAAAGGCAACCGCCACTGGCGCGGACGACAACCAAGGCAGCGCTTACGGTGTTGTCGCCGATAGTTTCGACGGTACGGTTTTTCAATATGATATTGAAGCAACGGGAGAAACAAACGGTAGAGGAATAGGAATACGGTCGGATGGAGCGTCGGCTTCAAGTAACATTATTCTTGATACAAGTACCACAGAGAAGTTAAAAATCACCGGCACAACCGCAAGCATTCAACTTGCCGGAACCGGCGACACGCTGACGATTACGGGAACAAATACATTTACCAACAACGGTGCGGCATTCACCACCAACGGCGCTGAAACCATTGATTTCCAAACAGACGCAACATTGGCAACCGGTTCTATATTGACGGGAACGAAAACTATTAAGGTTGCTGATAGTAAAACGGTGACTATCAATGAAGATCAGACCTTTGATGAATTAACGTCTAATATTGGCGATTCATCTCTTCTTGAAATTGGCGGAGATTTAAAAGTCAATGGTGTTACAAATGTAACCGGCGACACGGGAGAATTTCACGTAACCGGCGCAGCCACCTTTGGCGGCGCAGCCACCTTTGGCGGCGCAGCCACCTTTGGCGGCGCAGCCACCTTTGATAAAGTAGCGACTTTTAACGACGCAGCGACTTTCGGTGGCGCAGTCATTTTCGGCGATGCTGTGGATTTAAAAGGCAATACGGTCTTTCAAAACACTGTTGAACAAAGTGGTAACTATGATGTAAGGGTTGCTAAAAATTTCACTGTTGCAGCAGGTAAAACCGTTGACTTTCAAGACGCGGCAACATTAGGTAATGTTGTCAATAAAGGCACGTTGAAATTCAACGCTACAACCCCGTCAACAATTGACGCATACGATAGTAGCAGCGACGGCAAGATTCAGGTTTACGGCAGCGCGAAAAGCGGCAGTTCAGCGATAACATTGACGAAAGAGGCGGACGCTGATAATATTGCCAAAGCTTTCGGCGACCCGCAAACCGATCAGTTTGTGGAATGGTATTTCGATACCGCTACCAAAACAATCAAAGCCAGAAGAATGGCGAAAGCGCAATTTCAAGACACTTACTTCACGTCGCTTTTGCTTCACAACGGACGAAGTATTTGGCAAGCCACCACAAGCCGATTCAACTATTTCATCGACCCGTCGCAAAACGCTTATCGCGGACAATCGCCGACCGTGAACAGTAATTACCACTCGCTTTGGGGCAATTACATCGGACGTAGCGGTTTCTACGAAAGCGGATTCAACGGCAGTAATTTTGAACTTCGCGCCAACGGCTTGCAGGTCGGTCTCGACTTGTTCCATTCCCGTAGCAACACGCTCGGCGTGATGTTCGGTTACGAAGGACAACGTTCCTACTTGCATAACGACCGAATCGAAGCAAACGACTATTATTTCGGTCTCTACGGCGGTCGTGTTTTCGACGGCGGTATTGATCTTCGCGGCTGGTTCGGCTACGGTCGCCAGTCCTACGAGAGTACCCGCGAAGCCCTGACCAGCGGCATGTTCCATCACGCTTCTTTCGACGGCAATACCTTTGAAGGAACGTTGGAAATCGGAAGGCGGTTTTACGTTACGCCTTGCACGTCGTTTCGCCCTGTCTTTGGCGTTGATCTCTATCATAACGAAATCGACGGCGCGACCGAAGACGGTATCGCGGCTTCATCAGTCATTTACGACGGCGCGACGCTCAGACAAGCGTATTTACGATTCGGAAGCGATGTGCAAATTCAATGCAACCGATGGGATTTGACGAGCGGTTTGTATTACTCGATTGATCTCGCCTCCGACAGAATCACGGCGGCAACCGGCGATCAATCTGCGAATACCGCATTACTGAACAGCAGCAAACTCGGCAGTTCGTTGTTTACGGTGAATATCGGCGGCGAATATTTTATCTCAAAAGATAAAAACGTTTCCCTTTTCGCCAGTTACTACGGCGATATTTATATCGACCGTGCCGGTACGCCGTATTCTAACACTCTCCTTGCCGGACTTCAGGCAAAATTCTGATGATGTGAGAGCCATCAGAACATCTGCTTGATGATTTCCCTATTCGTTTGAGGTTGAACGGATGGGGAATTTTTATTCGCCGACGAGGACCAACCCTTGTGGTTGTCACGGCGTCAAGGACGACCGCAAGGGTCGCCCCTACGACAGGTTAAAACGATTTTCTGACTTCCGCGAGCTTTCCAGTGGCACTTGCTCGGAGTTTTTTCTCTTCCGCAGACTTTCCAGTGACACTTGCTCGGAGTTTTTTCTCTTCCGCAGACTTTCCAGTGACACTTGTTCGGAGTTTTTTCACTTCCGCAGACTTTCCAGTGACACTTGCTCGGAGTTTTTTCACTTCCGCGGGCTTTCCAGTGGCACTTGCTCGGAGTTTTTTCACTTCCGCGAGCTTTCCAGTGGCACTTGCAAGGACTCTCTATCTTCCGCAGATTTTCAGCACGGATATTTTCAGCGATTTTTTTAGATTTGGTAGCCCATATTACGCAGAAGCTCAATTCAATCCGAAGTAATGATTATTTAGAGGGTGTAGAATAATAACTCCGAATTACGCCTGTGGCGTAAAAAAAAAATCAACGAACAATGCGTCTTCTTTCTTGAAAACTTACTTTGCGCAAAGTGCGTAACAAAAATTATTTGATTATATGTTGAAAATTATTATTCAAAATATCGTTTACCGAAATTTTCTGTATTGGTTTTTCTTTTCCCCTCGCTCTTTCTATTTCTAATAATACCCATTTTGATTGATATATACTCTTAGTATCAATTAATATCAACATATCGCTACTATCTATCTCATAAATAATTCTCAATTGCTTATCTGAAGAATTGTTATCAAGCATATCAATGAATGCTTCGCCGTATTTTTTTAACTCGTTGGAAAATTGATAAAGAAATTCTTTTGTGATTTCTTTATCAATAGTTGTGTAACTAACAAAATATTTCATCTTATTATATCTCTAAAATATAATAACAGAGTAATAGAATTAAGACTAAATAAAATTATGTATAATCCAACCGAATAGTTGAACATTGAGCGCAATAACCGATGCTTGCTTGTTCTTGAAGATTCGATTGTAAATGTTTCTGATACTATCAACTTGTTTTGATTTCTACGTTTAATTTGAGAGAAAATCTTATCCATCTTCTCCCTTAATTTTTCTTGATGAAAATATGTAAAGCTATCCAAAAACCAAAATGTAACCGTTAAAAGATATAGTGTTATAAATAAAGACAAGTCAAGTTTGTCGCTTGCCAATTTTATTAATGTTGGGACAGCAATCCCAACAAGAACAAAATATATTTTTTTCAATTCTAAACTTGTTGACGAAAAGTGTAATGTTGCTGTATGCAATTGGTCAATAAGTTTCCAATCAATTTCATCGTCGATTGATTTTTTGTATTCCTTTTCCATTTGTTTATTGGTAGGGTTGTTTGCGTTTTTGTCATTATGAAATGTCATTTTATGTTCCATTCCGATTGTTTATACTCATCTCACTTTCAAATTCGGTTTTCATTCGCAAAGGGGCTTTTCGGACGTGATAAACGATGTACATTGTCTCAAAACCGAAAGTTCAAGTGGGATAAGTATAAACAGTACGTCTTTCGATATGTGCCTAAATTATAAAGCGATGCGGATTTATTTGGTTTGGGCGACTGAATCGTTACTGTTTTACCGGAAGATATTGCTTTGTTATTGCCGCTCTCATTTATATAACAATCCTTTGCGCAATTTTTACTTTTTGTTTTCATCCGCTTCGTTCAGCAGCCAAACGAGAAGTCCTTTTTGTGCGTGTAAACGGTTTTCTGCTTCCTGAACAATCGCGCTTCGCGGAGAATCCATCACTTCGTCGGTGACTTCAAGCCCGCGCCGCGCCGGAAGACAATGTAGGAAAATACAATTTTTATCCGCCGCCGTCAATAATTGACTATTGACTTGATAATCGGCGAAATCCTGTTTTCGAGCAGCTTCTTCGGCTTCCTGTCCCATGCTGACCCAAACGTCGGTGAACACTGCGTGCGCACCTTGTACCGCTTCCAACGGGTCGGTCGTTTGCGTCAATTTGTAATTCGGATTGAACGACGTAATTTGCCGAACAGTTTCCGTGTCGAACTGATGTTTTTTCGGAGTTCCTAATACTACCTCAATTCCTAGTTTAACGCAGCCGCGTACAAGACTTGCCGCCACGTTGTTTGCGTCGCCGACCCATGTGAGTTTCAAATTTTGCAGCGTGCCGAACCGTTCCTGAATCGTCAGCAAATCGGCGAGAATCTGGCACGGATGCGATTTGTCGGTCAAGGCGTTAATGACCGGGCAAGTACTGTATTTTGCCAACTCGACAACGCTTTCATGTTTTTTCGCGCGAAACGCAATCACATCCACCATCGAACTGAGAACGCGGCTAAAATCGGCGGTTGACTCTCGTTTGCCGAAACCAACGTCGTCGCCAAGAAACATCGACGTGCCGCCAAGATGTGCCATCCCCGCCTCAAAACTGACGCGAGTGCGAAGCGACTGCTTTTCAAAAATCATCGCAAGCGTTTGTTCGGCGAGATATTTTTTTTGCTTCCCCGCTTTATAATCCGCCTTGATTATTTGGGCAAGTTCTAAAATTCGTTTCAGTTCCGCGACGGAAACATCATCAAATGTAATGAAATGACGCATCGTTTTCTTTCTATTATGATCAAGAGAATTTGTCATCCACAAGCTTTTATTTTCCCAGAAAAATCTCTTTTTGTCAAGATTCAGGCGGAAAGCCGCGAAAGAGCGTTAAAGACAAAAAGGAGCGGCGAGCGACTGGCAGTAAAGGTTTCATGTCCGGCTCTACATCTTCGTCTCTCAAAGTCTTCAAAATCCTCCAAACCCCCAATTGTTTCTCTTATTCCTGTCCTCTTTGGGTGTTCAACAATTGGTAAAAATCAGGTATAATAAGAAGAGTGTTTTTGGTATTATTTCTCGAAAATAAGATTCAAGGGCTGAATCAAAGGGCTTCATCAATGAATATAGACAACATTTTTAAGAAACCGGAACCGTCGCGCAACGTGAAAAGAGAAGTCGAGCGATTGGCTGGCGCGGTTCAGCACGGGAAATTGGAACTGCGCGATCAACTCTGTCGGAAATTAGGAGCGTTAGCCGCGTCGTATATCGCGGAAAGAAAGGTTTCCGACTCGTTGCACACCCTCGACGAGCAAATCCAACTCGGCGAACAACTGGTCGAAGAAGGTCAGGTCGAAATGCGACAGGAACTGCTTTGGAGTGTCGCGCCGACAATCTTTGTTGCGCGGACATTGGCGGTGGACGACGAACCAATCGATCTCATTCCGTTTTTTAAGCGTTTCTTTCATTGTTACGAATCTCTGACCGAAGAAGAATTTTGTCGAACAAAAAATGAATGGGCAATGGAAATGGTCGATTACGCGGCTGCTATTGAAGAACGCAGTGCAACTCCCGCCGCTATTGCCGTTCTTGACGAAACCTTGAAGCGAATCGAACAGCGTTTCAATCCGAACAAAAAGCAATTCACCGAACTGAACCCGTTCCTTCGCATTTACCGGAATCGCGGACTTTGGAAATATCAAATCGGCGACCGAACCGCCGCCATTGACGATCTTCTTCAATATGAACAATACGCAATTCGAGCCGAATCCGCGATTCAAGAAGGAAGAAACGCGATCTACGAAAAGAGCAGGGAGTTTTCAGAACAGGACGCCTCTCATGAACAACAATATACGATCCGTATTGAGACAGAGGAATATCGGGAATTTGTTGCGTCGGTGCATTTTAAAGAAGACCAATATGATACGCTCTTCCGCCTTGCCGATATTTTTGCCGCGGGAGCCGAAAAAGAGAAAGCCCTTCAATACTACGATAAATCGCTCGCCGTTCTTTCCGAAAACCCGCAACCGCCGGACAACCTGCGGCTTCTCACTTATGCCGCGCCGGCGGAAATCCCATTTCGCAAAGGAACGCTGCTGCTTCAGTTTCTTGATGTTGCGGAATCGCTGGAACAATTTGATCTTGCGATCCGCGAAATGGAAAAACTGCTGATGGGCGAACGCGATGATCTTTGCGACGAATTGGAAAACCGTTATGCCCAAATTTTCCGTTATCGTTCGGAGGCGTTGAATCAATTGAAACGATTCGACGAGGCAAAAGAAGCGTTGGAACTATCAAAAGAGATTCTTGCCCGTGCGCCCGAAACGTTGACCAAAACGCAAGCGGCTCGTCAGAAAAAACATGAGAAACAAGCGAAAAGTCATCCGTTTATGAATCTGCTGAACTCTCTGACGCCATCGCAGCCCGCTGCGCCGGAAAAGGTATCGGAGGAAAAAGCGTTAACGGAAAAGCCAGCGGAGGAAAAGCAGTCGGCGGAAAAGCCGCGCAAAGACTGGACAGAACAGGATATGTTGGTTCAGATCGGCTCAACGTACAACAAAGCGTCGATGGAGTTTCACCAAGGTCTGACGGAACTGCGTCGCGGACGTTGTAAAACCGCGCTGAAGTACCTGCTGAAATCGCGTTTAGTTTTGGATTCGCCGCTCGTCCACGTATTTCCAGAAGCGCAGATGAACCTGTCCAGTCTTTATATAAGTCTCGGACGGGCATATCTTGGCATTGAAGAGTATGCCGTTGCGGAAACTTGGTATAAACGTGCGTTGAAACAAGCGCAACAACTGGTTGACGAGGGATATTCCGAGTTTCAATCGCAGCATTGTTACGCGCTGGACGGTTTGGGATATCTTTTCGCCCAAAAAGGAGACGCAAGCGAATCGATGGTTTATTTTGAAAAGGCATACGACGCGCGCGACCATTACATTCAATTCCTCGAAAGCGGCTTGGAAGGTCTCGACCGTGAAAAGCTCCGCAAACAGGATCATCAGCGTCTTATGCCGATTGCGAAATTGAGACAAGAGCAGGTGACCGTTCTTCGGTCAATGCAAGAACAGCTTTGTCGGCTCAATTGGTTTGACGTCGCGATCAAGTGGGCGGCGCAGGAAGCTAATATTCTTGGTATTGTTAGCGACCTGCTGCCGAATCCGGATATCTCGGTATTGGCTTATTGCCAGGCGGTCGCTTCCAATGTTGCAATATTGCTCCTGCAACGCGATAAATCCGTGGATAAAATTTATGAGAGATGGGTAGAACAAGTGTCCGAAGTGCGAAGCATAAAGGACAGTAAAACGCCGGAAGAGATTCGGGAAATTTTAGACAGCTATGTCGTAAGACGTCTTTCTCAATTGGCGCCCCATGAGGAACTTGGTAGTTTGGAACGCATATTCCACACGGTTTTCTCTTGGCGGCGTCAAGGGAAAACGGCGGAAGCGGAAAAGCTTTGTGATAAACTTCTGGCGGTAGCGAAAAAATCGCAGAAAGCGGCGGAAAACGAACATCGTTTCATTCGGGCGTTTTGGGATAGCGAGATGGAACAAATGCAGGACAATTTGAACATGCTGTTGGCAAAAAGCGACGACTTCCAAGACGACGATTCCGATGAATATAAAAAATACGAGAGAGATTTTGACGCTCCTACCGAAAACCATGAAACGCTGTACCAAATGCTTGATAAATTGACCGGTGGAAAATCGGCGAGACGCGTACTGGAAAAGTATCATCGAGACGCGACGGATCAATTCAAAGACAGCCCTGTTTTGGGAAAGGGTAAAACTTACAGAAATGAATCCCCGCAAACCGGCAGGAACGACCCTTGCCCCTGCGGAAGCGGAAAGAAATATAAAAAATGCTGCGGGAAATAAGAAGAAAACTTGTCAATTGCTTGAGCGGGAATCTGTGAGACGCACACGCGGGCTAGGTGAATTTAGGGAGCGATAAAGCCATGTTCAAAGTCCCTTGTATCGCAAATAGTGTTTTTCGCGTCCCCAAAGTCCCTTGCGTCCCACATGTCCCCAAAACAGCAGGGACAGCGGAAATCAAAGAGCTAACCCCTTCTCAACAAAGATGTTCCGGCTCCTTTGGAATCGGCATTCTTCCAGAAAGATGTTTTTTATGCGATAATGACCGGAAGTATCGTCCGCGTTTTCGCCTTTTTTACCTTTTACTTCATTGAGCTTGTCATGGAATTTCTTAACCCGATTGCGGGGTTTTTGGCGTTGCTTGCTCTGCCGATTATCCTATTTTACATTTTGAAAGTGCGATTGCGTCAGGAGAGCGTTTCGACGATTCTTTTCTGGCAGCAGGTGTTTGAAGAACGGCGAACGCGGTCGCTTTGGCGGAGATTGCGGCATCTTTTGTCGTTGATTGTCAGTTTGTTGTTTCTTTCGCTGCTCGTCGCGGCGTTGCTTCATCCGGTTTTTAAGTCGCAAGGGCGTGAATCGCGGACGGTTATTATTGTGGATAATTCCGCGAGCATGAACGCCAAAGAATCCGCGTCGGCAACGCGGCTTGACTTGGCGAAAGCCGAATTGTTGCGGTATATTGCCGGAACGGACGCGGCGCGTCAAACGGCAATTATCACCGCCGGCGGCGAACCGCAGGTCGTGACGGGATTCACGAATCATCTCGGAACGCTTCGCAAAAAAGCGGCGGAAATCCGTTCCACCGATTTTCCGACGGAGTTGGAGAAAGCGATGGAACTGGCGAGTCGGTTGACGGCAAACGAACCGGATTCCGCCGTGCTGGTTTATACGGACGGCGGCATGAAAGACTTGGAGAAATATCTTTCGGCAAAAGACGTGCGTTTTATTCCGATTGGCAAGCCGTTGGATAATGTTGCGATTACGCAATTCCAGCCGCGGCGTTCTCTCGGCGATGTGGTCGGTTATGAAATACTCGCCGAGGTTGCGAATTTCAGCGAAACGAAAACGGAATGCCGTCTTGAAATTGATCTTAATGGAATGCCGGTGGAGGTGATTCCTCTGTCGTTGGAGCCGAATCAAACGATAACGCAAATTGTCCGATGTACCAGCGAACAGGGCGGCGTGTTAAAAGCGTCGCTCAAAAAAGCGGAGGAAAAAGAGCCGCTTGACGCTTTTCCGCTCGACGATACGGCGATAGCAGTTCTTCCGGCGCGTCCGATACAGAAACTTTTATTTTACGGCGAAGCGGACTTCTTTCTCGGACATGTCTTACAATGGCAACCGAACATTGAATTGACCGTTTTGACCGAATGTCCGGCGGTTGTTCCCGACGATTCGGTTTTGATAGCGCATCGAACCGTTCCGGCAGCGATTCCGAAAGGAAACGTGTTCCTCATTGACCCGCAAAATGATTCCGATTTTTGCGGGATTGGTGAAACAATCGAATCGCCGCTTGCGGCAAACGAAGAAAAAGAATCGCCGCTCATGCGTTTTGTACATTTGACCAATGTTCTTATTCCGGGCGTGAAACGCTTAACGCCGCAATTCACCGAAGCGAAAACCAATCGCGAACTTTCCGCACACGCCGACGCGGAAGATCATGCGGACGTCGAGTTTTCGGTACTTGCGTCCACGCCGGAAGAGTATCCGATTTATTTGCGATGGCAAACGTCTGACCGCAAAGTGTTGTTGTTTTCTGGAGAATTGAAACGCGGTGATTTGGCGTTGCGGACAGCGTTTCCGATTATGATTTCCAACGCATTGAACGACTTTCGCGGCAGCGGCGGTGAAATAGAAAAAGCGTATTCCACCGCCGAACCGATTACCATTTCGCTTTCTTCGCCGCGTCATGCCGCGTCCGCCGCTCTTCCGAAAAGCGTTGTCTTAAAACAAGCGGATGCGGAAGATTCAGACTCGCAAAATTCCGTTACGCCGTTATTTCCGGTGAAGTCGGGGCGCGTTTCGTTGGGAACGTTGCCGCAATGCGGACTTTGGGAAATTGCCGCGGCGGAAGAAAACGCGCAACCGCTTCAGCAACTCGCGTGCAATCTTGCCAACGCGGAAGAAAGTCATTTACGCTCCGCGCCGGAATCGTTTTACGCTCAACAAAGGGAAAAAGTTACGCATGTTGCCGCCGGGCGTCCGATTTGGTTTTGGCTTGTCGTCGCCGCCATTATTCTGACCACCGCCGAATGGTTTCTCTATCAGCGGCGATGGATGGATTGAAATGCCCCAAGTATTAAGGCGTAACAAATTTGGAATGGCTACCTATCAAGTTCTTCCATTGATGAATCCACCTGTTCCTGTTGTGATGATTCGCCATCATGCGGCGAGCCGACAAACTGAAAATTTTTTCTCTAACAAAAGCCATACAAATCTATTTTTATTTGTATGGCTTTTATCAATGATGAAAGATTGAAAAATGAAAATTCAGATTGTACAAAATTTATTTCGAATTATCTTCGTTATTTTTCTTTTTTTATTCCTCTGGATATGTTACTATCATTTATTCGGCAAAGGGATATTACGTCCTGTGCTCGCATGTTCCGAACAA
>JAIRYX010000158.1 GCA_031267635.1 Planctomycetaceae bacterium | reverse complement strand
ATTTCGCGCTTTTTCGCGAAACATTCGCGTCTTTCGCGTTCAAAATCCCCCGATCAAGTGCCGCTGAAAAGTCTGCGGGAACGAAAAAATCGTTTCAATCTGTCGTAGTGGCAACCCTTGTGGTTGCCTTTGTTGCAATAATAACCGTTCACGAAGTAGTTTTTTTAACGCGAAACACGCGAAAATTCCGCGGAACAACGCGAAATTCTGGTTTTCGCGTTCTTTCGCGTTCTTTTCGCGTCTTTCGCGTTCAAAATCCCCCGATCAAGTGCCGCTGGAAATTCTGCGGAAGACAGAAAATCATTTAAACCGTCCGCTATAATTCTGCGGAAGACAGAAAATCATTTAAACCGTCCGTTATAATTCTGCGGAAGACAGAAAATCATTTAAACCGTCCGCTATAATTCTGCGGAATACGGAAAATCATTTAAACCGTCCGCTATAATTCTGCGGAAGGCGGAAAATCATTTAAACCGTCCGCTATAAGGTTGCGGAAATGCGAAAAGTCGTTTATAGTGGTTGCCGGAAAGTTGCGGAAATGCGAAAGTAGCCGTTCACAAAGTCATTTTTTAACGCGAAAGAACGCGAATATCCGGTTTTCGCGCTTTTTCGCGAAACATTCGCGTCTTTCGCGTTAAAAATCCCCCGAAACTGCGGGATAAATATCAAAAGATCGTGTCTGTTTGTTGAATTTACCTTTTACTAAAAACCTTTTAACAATAAAGGAACAAAGCAATGACAATGAAAATCAATCGTCGCCGGTTATTGGGGGCGTTAGCCGGTACGACGGCGGCGGGCGTTTTGAGTTTGAACGCGGTAACGGCACAAGAGCAAGCATCATCGCAAGCGCAAACCGTAACGGCGGCTCCTCCCAATTCCAACCTTGCCTTTGAAACAGAGATTTTGGTTTGCGGCGGAGGTCCTGCCGGTTTTGCCGCTGCGGTCAACGCGGCACGGCTTGGGCGGAAGGTGTTGATCTTGGAACGTTACGGGCGGCTCGGCGGAATGGGAATTAACGCAAGAGTTTGGCCCTTGATGGGCGGGGTTAGCAGTCCGTTTGTTAAAGAGGTTCACGCTAAAATCGGCGGGAACAACTTCGATCCCGAAAGAGCGGATTTGCATTACGCCGATTTTCTGGAACAAGCCGGCGCGAAGATTTTGCTCCACGCTTGGGCAACCGAAGCAATCATGGACGGCAACCGGATTGTCGGCGTTAAAGCAATCTCAAAAGAAGGAACGCTCACCGTGCGTGCCAACCTCGTCATCGACGCAACCGGCGACGCTGATGTTGCGTTTTTTGCCGGTGTTCCTTGCGATATGGGACGTGAAGGCGATGGTCTTGTCCAACCGATGTCGATTATGTTTGCTATCGAAGGTGTCGGCGACAACGCTCAATATTCCGGCAGCGAACAATCGGCACGGGCTACAAAAATCGGCGGCAATGAAACGTGGGAAACCGTAACCACCCGCGCCCAAAAGAACGGCGAACTTCCCGAAACGGTTGGAGTTGTGCGTACTTATAAAATGGGACGGCGCGGCAAAGCCTGCGTCAACGCAACACAAATCAACGGTCTTTTCGGAACAAAAGTCGAAGATTTGACCAAAGCCGAATTGGAATGTCGTCGTCAGGCGTTTCAGGTTGTTGATTTTATGCGTAAATATTTGCCGGGTTACGAGAACATTTACGTTTCGCACATGCCGTCGGTGATTGGAGTTCGTGAAACGCGGCGGATTCGCGGGCTTGAGCAATTGAAGCGTGAAGACCTTGTTACGGGTCGAAAGTGGGACAACGCGATTGTTCGGGACGCTCGTTTCAGTTTGGATATTCACAATCCGGCGGGCGGCGGTCAAGCGGAAAACCAGAGCCACGATCAAGTTCAAGGAACAGCGGGACAGGTCAAACCTTACGAAATTCCGGCAACATGTGTAATTCCGCAAAAGGTTGACGGACTTCTTGTTGCGGGGCGTTGTATTAGCGGCACGCACGAGGCACATTCGAGTTATCGGGTTCAGAATATCTGCATGGCAATCGGAGCCGGCGTAGGCGTTCTCGCCGCCACCGCCCTAAACGATCAAGCCGCCCCCGCAAACGTTGATATAAAAAAAGTCCAGAAGATACTGTTTCTATGAAACTTGAGAAGGAACAAAAAAGGTAACTATTCAGTCGTTCAAACCACATAAATCCGTACCGGGCGACTGCATAATTAGTAACGATTCAGTGGAATGTAAGTCATTCGGCGCAATTTCGATGCGAGTATTTCGTATTTTCAACCTCATTTCCACCTAATTTTCCTAACAAAACAACCTCCGTAGCCCAATGAATCCTCCCCAAAACCAACCACATTACCTCATCCAAAAAGAAATAATGAGGTAATGAAATTGATTTTTAGGAAACCGTTTTGCTACTGAGGTTGTTTTGTTAAGAAAATGAGGTTTGCAACACAAACAGCCGCTCGTTTCGTAGTAAAAATATTTCAAACCGACTGAATCGTTACAAATTACTTTCAATTCATGTTTTCTCACAAAGCAACGGAGACACAAAGAATTTAGTAACTAGTCAGTCGCCCAAATCAAATAAATCCGCATGGCAACTGTAGAGTTATCCGAAAGAATTTACTATTGCAATTATCCGAACGGCTTTACTATTTCAGCCCTTATTTATCAAGTTTTCCTTCGTAGCCAACAAAGCCCCCAAACGCGCCCTTATGGGGGATGTCGTTTACGTTTTAGATGATGAGTTACAAACGAAAAATAAAAAATCAACGAACAATGCTTTGGCGGCTTTTTTATTTAGCGTGCGTAACATGAGTTAATACTTTCGAAGTCTAGCAACGTCAATTTTTCGGCGCTGTAAACGCTGCCACCAAATCAATAATCGTTTCCGCATGCGCGAAGGCGACAACCGTATCTCCTTGTTGCAAAACACTTTTTGCGTTTGGTAACAAGGTGAAACCTTCGCGGAGAATCGCCGCAAGTAACGTTTTAGGCGGTAAAACCACTTCTTTTAGCGTTCCTTGCGTTACAGGAGCGTCTTTTTGTACTTCGATTTCCAATACTTCAATTCCGCCGCCGACCAGCGACGAATTACGAAATACAATCGGTCCAGTGTTCAACAATCCAATCACTTGCCGCGTCATCACACTTCGCGGACTGACAATTTCATTGATCCCCAATCGGCTGATAACATTCGCGTAATCCGACCGCGTGACAACCGCCATTCGTTTTTTTGCCCCCAACGCTTCCGCCTCGACACACGCCATAATGTTGTCTTCGTCGTCGCCGGTGCAGGCGATAAATATATCCGCGCCGCCAATTCCTTCTTCTTCTAAATCATTCCGACGTAAAGCATTCGCGTGAACAACCGTCACTTCACGCATTGCAGAAGCAAGATTTTCGCAACGCTTTTTGTTGGCGTCCATGATGGTTACTGAATAGTGTCGATTGGAAAGAACTTGCGCCAGATGCTGCCCGGTTTCGCCGCCGCCCGCAATAATGACGCTCTGTTTCTTGAACGATTGGATGTAGAACATTTTTTTCACTTCCTCAAGTTTGTCCTGATCGCCCAAAAGTGACATCCGGTCGCCCACTTCCACCACGTCGCTTGCGGTCGGAATAAAGGTTTTTCCATTTCTCCAAATCGCACCAATCCTTGCTTCCGGCGGCAGTTGTAATTCATATAATTTTCTATCGGTCGCATGAGAGGAACGCATAATGATCACGTCCTGCATTTCGATTTGTCCGCGAGCAAAATATTCAATCGTGATAGAAGTTGTGTCGCGAATCCGGCGAGCAAGCTCCATTGCTGTGAGATGCTCGCTGCTGAGAAGACGGTCAATCCGAAAATGGCTTTGGTAGTCAAATGTACTCAAATCGCGAAAGATTTTTGCATAAACTCTTGCAGCGACGCGAGTGGCACCCATTTCTTTTGCCATACTTGCCGCGACAATATTGCATTCGTCATTACCGGTCAACGCAAGACAAAGATCAGCCGAACCGCCGCTTGCCTGAAATAAAACGCTTGATTCCGACGCGGAACCGACAACAACATTGACGTCCAACTCCGTATCAAGTTGTTCGGCAACGTCAGGATTTTTTTCGACAATCGTTACTTTGTGCCGTTGTTGACAAAGGACTTCCGCAATCGAACCGCCGACCGTTCCGCCGCCAAGTACAAGGATTCTCATTTGATTTTTCTTATAGGAATTTCTAAAAACGACAAAGTTCGCTGGTAACTATTCAGTTGCTCAAAGCCAATAAATCCGTACTTGGGTAATTGTATAGTTACAAAACGACAAAGTTCATTGAAAATATATAGAGAGACTTTTTATCGATTCTTTGCGGACTCCTGCGGCATGATGAACGAGGAACTCTGGCTTAACACTTGAGTTTATGCTGTTTCATCTTCTTGAATTGCCGCCGTTTCCGCCATGAGATACTCAATCAATTCAGAGCGAACTTTTCGGGACGGATAACCGAAAACGCGGCGAAAAAAATCGGCAAGCGGATAAATCAGCCGCGAAAAATGGTATTTTGACCGTTTAGAACAAAGTCTCAAAATTTGCGACAATGTCGTTTGGGGGAGAACAATATCCGCCCAAGGCGTTTGCTTGCGGTAGAACAAATATTTGTCGGCAAGCGGATGTCCGTCCCAGTAATTCCAAGGTTTCGTGCCGCCCGCAAAATGGACAATCGCCGGATGTGTCACCGCATCGTCAAAAAGTTTTCCTGAAAAATACCATCGCCGAAGTAAAACCGGATTCACAAGATTATATCGCGGATGCAAATAAACGACCTGACCTTGAAAAAAAATATTAAGAATGTCTTGATCGCCATAGTGTTTTTTATTTTCGTTCAATTTGTTGAATCGATATTTCATAAAATGAATGATTTTTTCCGTGAGATGATTTTCACGCCATAATTTGGCGTTGATGAGCATAACGCCGGAATTAAAATATCGAAGCCCAAATCCTTTCTCAAAAATGAACGCACCGGCAAAGAGCTCCGGTACAGCGGCAATGGTCTTATTACCAAAATCCAGCGAGAAAATTTCTTCCAAGTCATCAAGAATAATCGTATCGCAATCCAAATAGAGTATTCTGTCCGCATGGATTTGATCGGACGCAATAAAACGCAGATAAGCCGATTGATAAGGAGTAACGCCGCCTTGAGGTTGCGCGGCAAGGAAGGAATCGTGTTCGTCAATCAAAAGAATTTCCGCTTGACATATTTCTGAGTTCATCTCGTCAAAAAGTTGGCGTATTTTCGGGTCATCGGCAACTTTGGGATCAATTGTCATTAAATGAAAAAATAAAGGATGACGCTGATTCTGATAAATCGACCGAAACACTGTTCCTGCATGAGGAAGATAATTCCAATCGGAAGCAATCGCAATATGAAAAAACGGCTCGGACATGTTTATCCAATTTCTTTCTTTGTGAAACCTCTAAAAACAAAATTTTAATCACAGAGAACACTAAAGGTTAAAGAGAAATAGTTATCCATCAATAATAAAAAATTAAATCGTCTATACTTCTCATATCTTAAAATTCTGTTTTCATCAACAAAGGGATATGAGAGACAAAAAGAGTTTTGGGGACATGATGAACATTGTCTAAAAATCGAAATTTCAAGTGTGAGGAGTATAGTCAGTGAACTCTATGGTTCGTTTTGAGAGTACTCTTTTATTTTTTTGTACACTTTGCCAATCGTAAAACAGCGTGATACAAACGGATGATCAGCCATTCCGTATGATAAAGCATAATTCTTCCGGCATAACGGATTTTTGCCAGCTTGCTACCTGCGAATGACGCTAAAAAATCACGCGATCTTCCCCGAAGAAGCGAATGTTTTTGGCAATAGACCAATTCTTCATTACTGATAGATTTCCGAATCATCTCCAACATTTGGGGCTTGTACTTGGAAGTAATGTGCTGATAGTTAATCTGAAAAATTTTATATTTTGACTGCAAAAACTTCATTTTGTAAGTTTCGTAAAATTGGTTTTCTTTAAGAAATTTTTCAATCAAATCATAAATAGGAACAATATCGCAATATTGTTTACTATATTTTTCCAGAGTTGAACCGAGACGGACGCGATAATTATAGAGCGTTTCAGGAAAAATGACTACTTTGTTTGCCAAAATGGTTGTTTGCCAATGAAAAAGAACATCTTCAAAATAAAGATTTTCCGTAAATAAAAAAGCGTGTTGTTTCAAAAATTGCGTAGAATAAAGTTTAATGACAGGAAATCCAAAATCAAGAATTTCCATTCTTTCATTAGGTGTGATTTTATCGTTTTGTGAAATTTTTGTGAAAGGTGGCGTTCCTTTTCGCGGATCAATCCGCTGTAAAAAGAAAAAAAGAATTTCAGTGCCGGTTTGTAGTGCTTTTTGATATGTTTTTTCACATAACGCGGTATCAACCCAATCATCCGCATCCAGAAAATAAGTATATTTACCACGCACTGAAAGCATACCGGTATTTCTCGCCGCTCCAGGACCTTGATTTTTCTGATGAATAATTTCAATACGGTTATCTTTTTTCGCGTATTCTTCCAAAATCACAGGCGAATTGTCCGTCGAACCGTCATTCACGCAAATAATCTGAATCTCCCGCATCGTTTGATTAACGACGGACTCAAGACATTCTCTCAAATACAGCTCCACGTTGTAAACGGGAATGATAATGGAAATATTAATATTGGTGTTCATAAATAACTGTAGACAACCTTTCAAAACTCGCCATGTAAGCACAAGCTACACGAAAATAACACGAAATATCTATTGTTACTATTTGTTAAATGGCAAGAGGAAGAATAATTCGTATTTTTCATGATGTTATTTGAGTCTTTCGCATTAAAATTGTTGTTTTTTTAGAAGTTTCCTATAAATACATTGTGGCGAGTTCAATTTACACAATTATAATATTTCAATTGTTTGGTAAAATTAAGGGTATTTCTTGTAGGGTTCTTATCATAGTAGCCGCAATTTGTCTTTTTCGAGAAAACTGCATTGAAAAGAAATAGGACTTTTGTAAAGTAAAAAATCTTTTTTTGTACTATCAAATCATTTACAAAAGAAATCCCTTAATAAACACGAGTAATCTTAATGAAATCCTGCGAGTATTACAAGAGAGATTTTTCAAAGAGATTGAAGAAATCGTAAAAAAACTGCTGATTCTTCGGATTTTTAAGAGGTAGCTTATCGTTTGTCAGCCGTTCGGCAAGCGAATACCTACTTCCCTCAAAAACGAAACCATCGACCTTTTTCTATTTATTTCACAAAAGCTTGATTCAAATTCTTCATCGTTCGCTTTCCAGTGCGTCGGAAAATTCCTCAAGATTCCGGCAATCATAAGCGACGTCCCAAAGTTGATTCAGACGCTCCAAATCGGTAATCTCGCTGAGTTGTACTTCAATTGTCCCTGAACACTGACCAAAACGACGAGTAAGTAAACGAAGAATCGTTTCAATTTTCTCTTCAATCTTCCCTCTATTGACACAATGTTGCAATAAAGTCGGCATGTTATCATCTCCTATTGTTTCGCGGACGACTGATTCGAGTTCTTTAAAGTCCGCTTGCCAAGGCGTTTTCAAAATCGTCAAGGGTTTGGCATGTCATGGCAATCTTGACAAGAGAGGAAAGTTTTGCAATGTTTTCTATAATGGCAATTTTTTCAGTCATTGCAATTGAAACATTATCAAAACGTTCATTAAGTATTTCAATAATTGTTTCAATCTTTCCTTCAATCTTCCCTTCAATTTTCCCTTCAATTTTCCCTCTATTGACAAAATGTTGCACTAAAGTCGGCATGTTATCATCTCCTATTGTTTCGCGGACGACTGATTCGAGTTCTTTAAAGTCCGCTTCGTTAATTTTTTCTGCATTATAAACTAAATAGCACCAAAGCGATCGGATAATGCGTCGATACTTGGGAGCTTGGGAATACGGGTTTAATTCATCGAGAATTTCATAAAATTTATTTTTCAACGTCACGCGATTCGTGCTGAAAATGATTTTCATAATCAATAAAGCGACGTACAATTCGGGAGCGTCCGAGTCGCGAGGAATATTCGATTCCTCAATAATCGACAAATCGACAAGAATGGCTTGCAAGTGCGGCTGAAGTTCTCGTAATTCTTCAAACTCGTCAAGATTGAAAAGTTCCGCATACTCCGTTTTGCCGGTAAACGCCGGATTGCCATGATGTAAAATAATCGCAATCACCGGCGACAATCGAAAATCTTTAGGCCATCTCTTGCGATGTTTTGTTTGGGGGTCAATTAAACGTTCACGGACTTCATCGCCGTTCAGACGCGTAACATATTCATGCAACTGATAAATCGCGCCATGATCGTCCAACGATTTATGCTCAATGATAATATGAATGTGGACAATGCGATTCCCCTTGAGCGTCGGAACGCTGTAAACAATATCAGGTCGCGTTTCCCGAAAGGTAATATCCCGAAATTTTATCTTTTCAACCACCAGTTTTTCAAGATCGAGTTTACGCCGAATCGCTCGCGGCAAATATTTTTTCAGAAACGCAATGGCAAGCGTCACTATGCCAAACGTTTCCTCAAAAAATAAGTTGTGCGTCAC
>JAIRYX010000011.1 GCA_031267635.1 Planctomycetaceae bacterium | reverse complement strand
AGCCGAAACTCTGACGAATACGCCAAAGCATTTAAGGCAAAGCGTGCGATTCAGGATTATGTATTTACGGATGGCGGTGTAGAACGTCAGTTTGTCGAAGACTTGGATACTACCACTGGAGTGATTGCTTATGAAAAACTGCCAAAAGGTCCACGCGGTTTTTACATTCCGACTCCTGTAGGAAATTACTCGCCGGATTGGGCAATTTTGTTCAAGAAAAAGGATGCTGTGAAACATCTTTTCTTTATTGTAGAAACAAAAGGAACGATGGATTCATTGGAATTGCGCGAGATAGAAAAAATGAAAATTTCCTGCGCACAAAAATTATTTAACGAAACTCTAACACCATGTGTAAAATATCATGAAGTCGATCGTTGTCAAAGTTTATTAGACATTATTTAAACACTTTAATAAAATCCGAAATTCCAAGTGCATTACTGGTCATGTGACAGCGAAAATGTCACAGTGGTTGTCAAAAACGGGTGGCATTTTTATACTATATTTTTTTCAAAAACATCCGTTTTCTCCTTCACCGTTAAACAATCATGCACGTAAAAAACAGTTGGTCGTGAATTATTATTACGTTGTGAAGTGGTTCGAGCATTTCGCAGTGTGGTCAATCATTGCGGGACATTTCCAGACGGTTTGGTGTTTCGGTATCGTTTGTACGTTATTGGAATAAACGAGTCGGCAATGCCGGCGCTCCGTGGTCGGGATGATACTGGGAATCGTATTGGCGATCAAACATGTTCCAATCAACATGATGTGCGAGCTTGATGAGCTCATGCGTTTCGTAGAGGAAATCGTCGAGACGACGATTGAACATGTCGGCTTGACCGGATTTTTGCGAACCGGAAAGCGGACGCATTTTTAGCCGATTTTGATAAAAATTGCAAGGTTGGGAACAAAAAGCACGGACAAACAGCACATGACGTTACAAATGATAACACACATTTGGAGCAGGACAAGCCGTTAGTATAGCATTAAAACCATTTTTCAGGGACGACTATATAAAATCGCATTTGAATAATTAAAATGTGAAATTGCTTTAGCTTGTTGGTAAAAATAACTGACATGAGACAAATCGTCAAAATTGTGATTTCAATATAAAAATTTCACAATACACAAAAAATGATTGCATTTCACTTTTCTTTCAAATAAAATGGAATCTCGTTTAGTGAGGAAATTTTCGGATTAGAGTAAAATTTTGTGCGTTTAACCAGGTGATGACATGCCGGAAATGACTGTCGATGATTTAATACAACGGATTTTATCGCTGGAATTGTTATCACAACAAAACCTTCACGAAATTTGGCTGTCGTTCGGAACGCAACATGTTGGTTTTGAAAAATTTACGCAAGCGTTGACTCGGCAAGGTTTGTTGACAAATTATCAAATCGAACGGCTTGTGAGCGGCGAAAATACCGGTTTTTATTTCGGTGAATATCGCGTTTTGTATTTGGTCGGCGCGGGTTCTTTCGCTAGAGTTTTTCGCGCCACGCATAAGAAAAGTGGGAAAATTGTAGCGGTTAAAGTTCTTCGTGGGCGATTCAGCGAAAATCAGGAAGCGGTCGAGCAGTTTGTTCACGAGGCGGAACTCGGTATCGAATTGCGGCATCCGAATATCGTGCCGATTTATGAAGTCGTTTCACAAGATTATCTGCATTTTATGGTCATGGATTTTGTCGAGGGACAAACGCTGCGTGATTTTCTCAAAATGCGGAAAATTATTGAACCGAAAATGGCGACACGAATTATTACTGATATTTGCAGCGGATTGGATTACGCATCGAAACGCGGATTGCAGCACCGTGATTTGAAGTTGAGTAACGTCATGCTTTCTATCAGCGGTAAAGCAATGTTGGTCGATTTCGGGCTTGCGGCGATTCTTTCAAAAAAAGAGAAACATTCGGAACACGCGACGAGTCAACGCGCGATTGACTACGCCGCGTTGGAGCGTTTTACCGGCGTGAAAAAAAATGATCCGCGAAGCGATATTTATTTTCTCGGCTGTATTTACTACAATTTGTTGACCGGCGTTTCTCCTCTTTTAGAAACGAAAGACCGAACGCAGCGTCTCGATAAAAACAGATTTTATCAGGTACAATCCATTCAATCACTCGTTCCTCAAACGCCAGCGTCAGTCTTGTTTATCGTCAACAAAGCGACGTCGCTTGATGCGGATCGGCGTTATCAATCCATGGCGGAATTTCACGCGGATTTACTGGTCGCGGCAAAGCGTCTTGAAGACAGTAGCGAGCACGCTGGCGCGGTAACGTATGATTCCGAAAACGCCCGCAACCGTCTTGCTGTTCCGCAAAAACAAGTGCAACAAACAATTATGGTGGTGGAATCGAATATTGAAATGCAAAACGTGTTTCGTGAAGCGTTCAAAAAAGCGGGCTATCGTGTGTTGGTCATTGCCGACCCGGAACGCGCCCTCGAAAGAATTATCAACGAAAGAACGGTGGATTTGGTGATGTTCGACGCTCAATTTCTTGGCGAACAATCGCTTTTGAGTTTTAACGATCTGGTGGAAGATAAACGCATCAACGACACGGCGGCGATTCTTCTTTTGGACGAACCGCAACATAAATGGGCAGGAAAAGCCAAACGCGACAACACGCATCTCACCGTTGGAATGCCGATCAGCATCAAACGCCTCCGCGAAATTATTGCGAAATTGCTGACAGGAAAAACAAAATAAAACGCAGAGTGCAGAGATTGTTTACTTCGCGCACTTGGGTTTTCGGTTGGACTCGCGAGCCGACCCTGAAAAAATTTCCCAAATCTCGTGTCGTTGAGCTGTTGTCTTGTCGAAAAAATATTAAAATTATCTTATTTGCGTTTTATGTCGATAAAATCACTTATACACACGAAAACGCTTGGTGTTTTCCCGCCGTAGCGAAAAATTTGATTTGAAAGAAAAAGAATGAAAACCTCACAAACTACTCCTTTTCCGCATTGCACATTTGCTTCGTTTTGTGTATTTCCTCAGCGTGTTGTTTCTTTTTTGTTGCCGTTTGCGATGACGGCGATATTTATGCTCTGTGCCGGAAATTCTTGGCAAGCAACGATTTTCGCGCAGGAAGAAGATGACGGAACGCTCAATGCGCTTTTGCAGCAAACCAAGAGCGACGAAGATGCAGCGGCGGAAGAAGCGAAAGAATCGGAAGAAGAAGAAAGCGAATCGGAAGAAGAGAATGCAGACGAGGAGGCGAATGAAGAAGAGGAAGTCCCTCCCAAAGACGAACAAGAAGACGAAAATAAAAAAGAGGAACCGATTTCGGCAGGGCGACCGGCAATTCACAACACTCCGGGGCATTTGAGTACGGAAGACGAAGAAGTCAATACAGAAGATTATGAAAAAGTAGTTCAAAAAGAAGATGAGAGCGACATTATGCTCCAAATCACAAAACCGAAATCGTTGACCGAAAAGCCGTTGCAGGACAAAGATTTAATCGAAAAACGCTCGCCGACCGACGGTGTTTCGTCCACGAATCCGGAAAAAGAGAAACCGGACGCCTCAAAACCGAAAGCGGAACCGGAAAAAACAACCAAACAGCCGGATCTGACGCCGAAAAAATCAGTCGAAAAAGAGCAACCCGCCAAGCCGCTGGATCCGATGTTATCGGTTGGATGTCCATTTGCTCCGCAGATGGTCAAAGTGTTGTATGACGACGTCATGAACGGCTTGAGCGGACGCGGAGTCATGGGGCGGTTCAACACATGGCGGGGATATATGAGCGCGACACTTAATAACACGCGGGCGCAGTTGACGCGAACGGAGGTCAATGGTCGGGCGCGGCTTTCGTGGTATGAACATTTGTACCGTAATCCGTTGGAATCGGTGTTTGAAACGGAAGAGTTTAGTCGCGTCATGCACATCAAGTTGTCGTCGAACAACAGCCAGCAAATCGCCGAAGCGATGACAACGATCCGTCAAAAGCTCGACGTTCCGAAACGCGAAGACGACGGCGTGCAATTTGCGAGAACCGATACGCCGGAGCAAGCGGTGCAGGAGGTGATTCGCGCGATTACGGCGGCGCAGTCGCATTATGCCCGCGCGGTTGCGCCATTGAAAGCGCCGGATAAAAATACGCTCAAGACACAGTTATACAACGGGCTTTGCGGACGCGAATCAAGCGGACACTCGTTTTACGGTGCGGGAAACAATTACGCGGTGCAGATGTTGTCGCTGATTCAATTGACCGACCGCCGCGCGATGCACGATGCGGCGGAAGCGCTTGTGCCGTTGACAGACGATCGGTTGCTGGAACAACTCAAACGGCTTAATCCGAGCCAGTTTCAATCGGTATCGCTTGACGGACAAAACATCTTTCAAATTGTAACGCCCGCGGGAACGATTCTTATCGGCGGACGAGAAAATAATGTGTACAACCTTGACGGATTTCCCGGCTCGGACGACATTGTTTGCGTGATTGATCTCGGCGGAAACGATACGTATCGCGAAGGAACATGCGGCGCAAACCGTCCGGTGTTTGTCATCATTGATCTTGACGGAGACGACAAGTATATTGCCACGAAACCCGGCGTGCAGGGCGGTTCGCTGCTTGGCGTTTCGATGTTAATTGATTGCGCGGGAAACGATACTTACCAAGCAAACGACGTGGCGCAAGGTTCGAGTATCGGCGGAATCGGAATATTGATTGATAAAGGCGGAAACGACCGTTACTCCGGCGTGCGGCGAGTTCAAGGACAAGCGTTTGGCGGCGTGGGATTATTGATTGACCAAAACGGCAACGATGATTACCGCGCGGCAATGTGGGCGCAAGGGTTTGGACATTCGGCGGGATTCGGAATATTAGAAGATGCGGACGGCAAAGACCATTATTATCTCGGCGGATTATATCTCGACTCCTACCCTGAACATCCCGGTTACGAGGGCTGGGGACAAGGACTCGGCGCGGGATTTCGCGGTTCCACGGGCAGCGCATGTGGCGGAATCGGAATGCTGTTGGAAGGCGGCGGCGACGACGTTTACGAATTTGACTACATTGCGCACGGCGGCGGATATTGGCTGGGGATCGGAATGTTCCGCGACTTCGGCGGAAACGACAAACATATTGGTTCAACGCTGATGGATTTCTACAATAAGCCGCGGCGGGAAGCAAGATGGCAACGGTTTTGCAGCGGTTTCGGATGTCACTATTCCGCCGGTTATTTTTTTGAAGACGGCGGCAATGACGTTTACGAAGGAACGATCATGGGATGCGGTATGGCGTGGGACTTATCGTTTGCGTTTCATTGTGATTTCGGCGGAAACGATAATTATGAAGCGAGGGGCGGCTTGATGCAAGGCGTGGGAGCGAACGCGAGTTTAGGGGTATTACTGAATTATTTCGGAAACGATCGATACACCGGCAATTCGCAAGGTTATGCAAATCCGACCGTCGATTCCAAATATCATGACACGGCGCAAAGCGGCGGGAACTTCAGTTTTTTGTGCGACTATGGCGGAACGGATCAATACGGAAGCCGTGCAAGAAACAACTCCTACAATCAACGCGGAGCGGCAAGCGGTTTCCTGATTGATCGTCCCCTGGAAACCGAGCCGCCGGAAGAACCTAAACCTGTCGTTCAACCGCAACCGCGAACCCAACAACAGCCGCGCACGCAGCAGCAACCGCGAACTCAGCCGCAACAGCGCACTCAACAACAGCAACGCCCGACTCAACCGCGCGGCAACAATCAGCCGAGAAGATACTAACCCAAGGAATAAAAGAAACTCCGAAAACTTCCGAGACAGGGCAATCGGTCGAAGAATTTGCTCAAAAATTCAAAAAGCGAGCAATCCAAGTCTCTTGAAAGCAACCCAAAGGAACTTTTGGGACTTTAGGGACTTCCGGAACAGGGCAATCGGTCGAAGAATTTACTCAAAAATTCCAAAAGCGAGTTCTCCAAATCCCTTGAGAGCAACCCAAAGGAAATTTTGGGGCTTTAGGAACTTCCGGGGCGGGAAAATCTGCCGAAAAACTTGCTCAAAAATTCCAAAAGCGAATCCTCCAAATCAAAAAGAGAGCGACCCAAGCAACAAAAGAAACTCCAGAACCTTCCGCGACGGGGCAATCTGCCGAAGAATTTGCTGACGATTCAGTCGATTTTAAGCATTTTTGCTACGAAACGAGCCGCTGTTTGTGT
>JAIRYX010000018.1 GCA_031267635.1 Planctomycetaceae bacterium | reverse complement strand
AATTTTTTATCAAACGGTTGCCAATTCAATGTTTTTACTCCGCGGATGTATTCAACGGTGGTTACGGATTTGAACGCATCCATCATGTCGCCAACGTTTTTTGAAATGATATTATTGTTCTGGGCAACCACATTGTTTTGGGCAACCACAAGGGTTGCCCCTACGTTTATAATTTCCAATATTCCGTGAAAATGGTTGGGCATCACGACATATTCGTGTGATTCAATATTTGGAAATCGTTTTTTCAAATCCAACCATTCCATTTCAATCATCCGTCCCGCATCGTTCAAAATCATTTCCTCGTCCGAAACATTTCCAAACAGACATTCCTTGTTTTGTACGCATATTGTCACGAAATACAATCCTGCCTGCGAATAATCGTATCCTTGCAGGCGGATGGAACGGCGGCGATGTATTTCGGGATTGTAAGGCATGTTTTTATTAATACCAATCAGAATACCCCCCAACTAATTTATCCATATTCATCGTTTTTATTTTTTTCCTGTCGCAAAAATACCCCAAAAAGCCGTTTGTAAAGTAGAAAAGTCCGACGTACGAGAAATTTCGTACTTTTGCGTCGATACTTTTTAGTACTGGAAAATAAAAATCCGGTTATGGACGGAGTAAAAGTAATCGAAGACGTAAAACGGTACGAAGTCAGCCTGCAAAAATTGCCGTTACGTCCCGATATTACCAGCCTGTTCGAGTCCATGACGCCCTATTAGTTTTCAGATAGGATGTTTGAGTCGTTAAAATGGGCATGCAAACGGCCGTTTGCAAGCCCATACCAATCTTGTAGCGCGCAGACCACGCAAATAAACTCCTATTCAACAGGAATATAAATTTCCGTTTTAAGTTTTTCAGGCAACGTGCTGTTGGGGTTGTTAACGTATTTCTCAAACCAGGGAATATCCTTTAACGTGCAGCCGCTTTGGGGTAACCAGCGGGAATAAATCGTATCGTAAACGGCCGACAGATTGCTGTATGGTCCCTGGTAGAGAAATTTGGCATACTTGCTCCCTTCAATGGTTTTCAGCTTGATTGGGCCTTTCGGTTCGGCGGGTTTCCGGATGGTCAGACAGAGGTGTGCGCGTAATTGGCTTGCTTCCGTTACGCTGGGGTTGTCAAAATAGAAAGCGATGTGTTCAATGCCGGCGGAAAACAGTTTGTTTTCCTTGACAAATTGCCACAAACGGCTCCACGCGCCGCCAAAATCCAGCGACGAATATTCGCCGGTCAGTTCTACATAAATCGCCTGCTTAGGCTCGATGCACTGAATTTTGGGAGCCTTCAAAACCACATGCTCATTTACTTTTAAAGAATTCATACTAATCCTGTTTTTATTGTTTCGATACTCCATCGGCGAAATGTTGTAGAACAGCCGGAACGCTTTTGTCAGCGAAGAAGGCGTATCGTAGCCCACTTTCCATGCAATTTCGCCAACAGTCCGTTCCGTCTGTCGCAAAAGCGTTGCCGCAGTTTCCACCCTGCGCCGCATGACATACGTCCAAACCGGTTCGCCCAGCCAGGCGTGCATGATGTGCTGAAAATGCCCTATAAATTCAACTTCATATTGCAGTTATAATACTTGTTTCCCTTGAAATCGACATATCCTTCATCCGATTTATCAAAACCCAAGCGCGAGTAAAAAACCGTATTTTCCGGAAGTTGAGTCGTTAATCCAAGCAAATGGCAGGTTGGCCCAGACGCCATAAGTTCCCGAACGGCGTATCTTACGGCAAAGGAGCCAATCCCCAAACCTCTGTACGCCTCTTTAACAACTACCATGTGCAGATAATAATATTCGGACGTCTTCATGGATTCGTTCAATAACGCCTTGTTGTAATCATCCAGTTTCAGCATCCGAATCAGCGGTTTTATTCCGAATTTTGATATGAAACGGGGGATTCCGATTTTTGAATAAACAAACAGGCTTCTTTTTACTCCCTGCGGCGGTACGACGGTAAGTGTTCCTATTATTTCTCCCGTTGTTTTCTCTTTTATAACATTTGTCAATGCTTGCTTTCGATTAAGAATAAAAAGATTGGTTTGAAACAGCCACAGCAATCCGTCTTCCCGTTGATTTTCCTTTTGGAAAATAATCGAATAAGCCGGATTTGTCTTAAAAGCGCCGGCCAGGACGCCTGCAACTTCGCAGATTTCCGATTTCCGAATTTTATCGACAATAAGATTATTCGTATTCGGGTTTTCTTTAAATTCCCGCTGGTCTGATTTTAAAATAGCGGACATCATGTTATTTGTTTTTGCTGCAAAGTTAAATAAATCAATTACGTATTGAATTTGAAGCGTGCAGCATTTAATCAATTTCCGAAAAAAATACAAAACTAAATTGTTTTCGTAATTTTGCATCTCCGGAAAACAGGCGTACAAAGAAAGTTTTCGGGATTTTATACTATGGTAAACAGAGAAACATATCTATCGAGATTAAGGCAACTGAAAGATGTACAGTTGATTAAAGTAGTTACGGGCGTAAGGCGTTCGGGTAAATCCACGCTTTTGCAGCAGTTTGAAAAAGAGTTGCTTGCTGCGGGTATTTTGCCCCGGAGCATTCAGTATTACAACCTCGAAGCTCCCGAAAATACGGACTTTGAGCACTGGAAAGATTTTTATTATCACATCAAGGAAAAACTCTCGGATGATGGAATGAACTACGTTTTTCTGGATGAAATTCAAATGCTAAACGGTTTTGAACGGCTTTTGGACGGACTGCATATTTTGAAAAACGTAGATTTGTACGTTACGGGCAGCAATGCTTATCTGCTCTCGAGCGAACTGGCGACAATCCTTACCGGACGGGCGATTACGATTGAAATGTATCCGTTTTCGTTTTCGGAATATCTCGATTATCATCAAATTGAAAAGCCGGCAGACACGGATTTAATCAGC
>JAIRYX010000007.1 GCA_031267635.1 Planctomycetaceae bacterium | reverse complement strand
TTCAGCAGTATAAAATAACGCTCCGTGAGGCGTAAATCGCCTAATTCTATTTGAAAACCATACCGGAAATAATAAAAAATAAACAAAAAAATGCAATACCAAAATATCTAAACAATAATTTCCCCGACTAGGCTACGTAATCGCTATTGCCAAAACTTGTGGGAATAATTTTGGTTAGAAGTTCCCTGTAGTTGCCCAGTTGCCGCGCGAATGTATTTGGGTTGGGCAATTGATGCCATAGTTTTCTATTGCGTTTTCAAATATTGTCCCCCAAAAACGAAATAATCAGTTGATTTTTGCTGAATAGATTTTTATCAAAAACTATTTTTCAACGGAATCAACTGTTTCCAAATGACTTCTCATCCATTGTATGCTGCCGAGAATAACAATATAGCCAAACAACAGAGATGTGCAAAGTACGCAAATCGCACGTTTCAAAATGATCGGCGGAATGCCTAAAGATTGCAACAGTTCTAATCCGCTTGGTGAAACAAACGCCTCAAGACACGCCGCACAACAAAATAAAAATATGGCGAAAAGAATCACCGGAAAAACACTTTTCGCCGCTTTTTTCATGGAATCCGCTCTGTTCAAGCCGCCGGTGGAAATGCAGCTGAATCCGATTCGCAAACCCGCACCCGCCGACATCGCTATTGCCGTCAATTCAAACGGGCCATGCGCAACGACAAATTCATAAAAATTTGCACTTTGCGGCGTGGTTGCCATGTGCCCGAATATTGTACCGAGATAAATCGCGTTACTCAACGTAATCAGGATTCCAGCGACCATAAAAAACGCTCCGGCAGCAAAACATTGTAATCCGATTCCGCTGTTATGGAAAATGTAATAGCCATACATTGCTATTCGCTCATCCGAGGTATGGTCATACAATGGGCGGGAATACATGTTTTCCATCATACGCATCGTCTCCTGACCGACAACCTGTTCCGCAAAACCGTCCACTCTGGCAGCAAGCAATGCGCAAACAAGAAACGGCGCCCAAAATAATAACATTCCACCCCAAAACGTCCCATCCGAAAAAATCCGGCAGGGAAGCTCCCGAAACAAGATTTTCGGCAACGACGACCAACTTGTTGCTTGGTCGGAGTACAACTGATTATGCGCTCGTCCGACAAGATTATTCAAATAACGAATAATTCCCGGTGGTAAACGATACGATTCCGCTAACGCAAGATCGGCACATGCTCCGCGATAAAGCGACGTAAATTTCGCAATTTCCATGGCGTTCATGCGTCGGCAACCAAATACACGGCGTAATTTTGCAATGGAATCTTCTAATTCTTGCCATTCCGGTCGGCGTTTTTCCAAAAGTTCCGCGACATTCATGCTTCTACTTTCTTTCGTGACCACAAAATTTTTCTTAATTTTACATATTTGTTAGCGTTTTTCTAGTTTTGGGATGGATTTTCTGAAAATTTTTTTTGTAACTATTCAATTGCCAAGTGCGGATTTATTGGGCTTGGGCAACTGACGCCATAGTTTTCTATTGCGTTTTCAAATATGGTCATCCAAATTTGTTGAAAATGAGGTTTTTAGAAGTCCCCAAATGCGAATTTATTGGCTTTAAGCGACTGAATAGTTACAATTTTTTATTGTTGCCGAATTCGTCACGATCGTTAAATTCTTCAATCGGGATAAAATTCGCTATAATCGTCCTTTTGCAAACTTTCGAGCATTCGGATTTTATTTTTTCGACAGTAGCGTAAGAAGTTAAGTCATTTTTTATGTAATAATGTATTTTTAATGAGAATCTTTAAAATTTATCCGCATCAACAAAAATACGAGCTTACGTAAATACAAAATGATTTTTCTGCTTGTGGGCTATATGTGGCTTTTTGTACACCGACCATTTGAAGTGTGGCCGATATTGGGCACACTTCATATTGAGCGGGTTTATATTTACTCTGTTATGGCTTTCTGTCTATTTTTCCATCATAAAAGTATTACCCCCAACAGAGTCGTTTATCCATTGCTGACGCTGATATTTGCTATTTTGCTTTCGGACTACATGAACGATTTCTTAGCGCTTGGAAACAAAGTCATCGAAGACTGGTCAAAAATTGTTACGTTTGTGGTTTTAATATTTTTAAGCGTTCGCGGAGAAAAAGAACTGAAAATTCTGACAACAGGATTTGTAATTGTATTTTTTTTGTATATGCTTCATTCTTATTATGAATTTCGGTGCGGTCGTTATGTGAGCCGTATGGGAATCAATCGAATGATAGGAATTGACGAGGCAATGAACGATCCTAATTCCTATGGTGGGTCTGTCGTTCTTTCCTTACCGTTTATTGTTCCGTTATGGGTACTCGCCAAAAATATTTTTTTGAAAATCATGACACGTGTGTTTTGTGCTTGCTTCTTTATTTTAGCCGTGATATGCGTTATTTGTACCGGTTCGCGCGGCAGTATGGTCGGATTGGTCTTTTTCATCATCTTGACCTGTTTGATGTCAAAATACCGTAAACAATTACTTCTTGCGTTTATTGTTATTGTACCTATTGTTTGGCTTACGATGGATGCTTCGTTGCAAAATCGTTATCTTACTATTATTGACCCGTCCAAAGGGCCTGCAAACGCTCAAGAATCTACCGAAGGTCGAATCGAAGGCGTACGAACAGGAATACGATTGTTTAAAAAATCTCCTGTTTATGGTTTCGGTCCGGGAAGTTCCGTAAAATATTCTCCGCTTAAATTACAAGCTCATAATTTATTCGGTCAAGTTATCGGAGAGCTTGGAGCGATTGGGCTTTTTTCGTATATTTTTCTTTGTTTTATGTTTACTATCAACTATTTGGCTGCGAAATATTATTGGAAAATTTCTTCTTCGCTCGAAATAGATTCCTCTCCTTATTATTTAGTGGTCATACGGGCTGTTTTTGTCGCGTCGCTTTTGCTGTTATTGCTTGGACTTGGGGCGCACAATGCGTTTCGATATAATTGGGTTTGGTATGCGGCGTTTCAGGCAATTGCCGTAGGAGTTTTGAAGAAAAAAACAGAAGAACTTGTACTTCAAAGAGAAAAACTTCGGCATAAAATCTTAAACGGCATACATTGAGGTATGCGGTTCAGCCGACAAGTTCATGCCTTATTCGTTCGCGTTTAAAAAACGGACAAATTGCTCCAATACAAGGAATCAAAAACAATTTCTCTGTTTATTTCCCTTTTTGGGAAGGGATTGATTTCTAAAATATGTAAATATCTTGCATTATTCGATCATTCTCGCTGCGCGGAACAATCGCTCTTCCTGCAATGGTGGAGCGTGAAGTTGTACGCCGATAGGAAGTCCGTCCGACGTTTGACCGCATGGAACGGAAATTGCCGGAATGCCCGCAAGATTGACGCTACAAGTGTATAAATCGCATAAATAAAGCGAAAGCGGATCGCCGATTTTGTCGCCGATCTTGAACGGCGGAACAGGCGTCGTCGGTCCGACAATCACATCCACCTCCTGAAACGCACGGTCAAAATCGTCGCGTATCAGCCGCCGCACTTTGAGCGCTTTCAAATAATAAGCGTCATAATAACCGGAACTCAAAGCATAAGTACCCAGCAAAATCCGGCGTTTGACCTCCGCGCCGAATCCCGCGCTTCGCGTGCGACAAAATGTTTCAATGAGATCGTCCGGCGCGGAATTGTCCCGAAAACCGTAGTGCATTCCATCGTAACGTGCCAAGTTGCTCGACGCTTCGCACGACGAAATAATATAATAAGTTGGAATCGAGTACTTGCTGTGCGGTAGCGAAACTTCTTTTACCGACGCGCCGAGCGATCTGTATTTTTCGATCACATTTTTCACCGACGCTTTAATTTCCGCATCGAGACCTTCCGCAAAATGTTCGCGGACATAACCAATCCGCAGATTTTCAATTGGCGTATTGACTGTCGCGATGTACTGCGGCACATCGCGATGCAACGATGTGGAATCTTTCGGATCATGACCAGCGATGACTTCAAGCAACAACGCCGCGTCTTCCGCTGTTTGAGCAATCGGTCCTACCTGATCAAGACTGCTGGCAAACGCGACCACTCCGTAACGGCTGACTCGTCCATACGTCGGCTTGAGTCCGACCACGCCGCAAAATGCCGCTGGTTGACGAATCGAACCGCCAGTATCGGTGCCGAGCGCAAGCGGTACAAATTCCGCCGCAACCGCTGCCGCCGAACCGCCGCTGGAACCGCCCGGCACACATTCATGATTCCGCGGATTGAGCGTTTTACCGAGCGCGGAGTTTTCCGTACTGCCGCCCATTGCAAATTCGTCCATGTTGACACGACCGATTAAAACCGCATCTTCCGCCAGCAATTTTTCAATGACCGTCGCGTTGTACGGTGCGCGGTAATTCCGCAACATTTTTGACGCGCATGCAACAATTTCGCCGTCGATACTGAAAATATCTTTCGTGGCAATCGGCACACCGGCAAGCTTGCCAACACGTTCTCCTTTTTTCCGCCGCGCATCAACCGATCGCGCCTGTGTCAACGCCCGTTCCCGAAACACTTCGAGAAAAACGCCAATTGTTCCGTCGCGCGATTCAATTTCGGCAATCGCCTCTGCCGTTACCGCTTCCGATGTTACTTCACCCGACTCAAAGCGGGATAACAGGTTCATTGCTGTTTGCATGTTTTTCCTTTTTATTCTTCATTGATTCCGTAAAATTGCATTCGTATTTAACTCTTTTTAAAGCGAGAATGTATCCGATAAATTCGTATCTTTATATGTAATTTTTAAAAAGCGGATAAGTTTGTTACAGTAGAAAGAGTTAAAGTAAATTTCTTCTCGAAGGAACCGAATAGCTATTAAAAATATTCTGTTGATTTCACATTTGGGGAGGGATTGGTTTATACAATACTGTAACGATGCAGTTGCCCAGTGCGGATTTATTGGGCTTGGGTGGCTGATGCCATAGTTTTCGATTGTGTTTTCCAATATTGTCCCCCAAAAACGAAATAATCAGCAAAAAAACGGTTACTTAAAGTTCTTACTATGGTCTTTAATTTTCCCAAAGGGATGTTTTATTCTCATTTCAATAATTCGTCAGCGGAACAAAACCTTTTGTTTCGATGATGTCCTGACCTTTTTCCGTGAGAAAAAAATTACAAAATTCCAGCAATTTTGTGCCAAGCGGCGGATAGCCATTTGTTAATAAGAATAACGGACGCGACAGAGCATATTTTCCAGACGCGATGGTTCTTCGAGAAGGAACAACGTTTTCGTATTGCATTGTCGCAACGCCGGTTTTGAGAAATCCTAAGCCGACATAACCAATCGCGCCGGGCGTTGTGCTAACCCGCGTAAAAATTTGCGGATTCGAGTTTGCGTATTCCACTTTATTGCCGAGTTTTTCCGAATCCACCGCAATTTGATGAAACACTTCATACGTCCCACTTGATGTGTCGCGACTGATTGCCACAATCGGCATGTCCGCTCCGCCTAGCTCTTGCCAATTGGACACGCTACCGGTATAAATTTTTTTAACCTGTTCCTTCGTGAGTTGCCGCACCGGATTCGACGGATGCACAATCAGACAAACGCCGTCCATGCAGATGGTAAACGTTGTCGGCGTTTTTCCTGCTTTGACCGCCTTTTGAACTTCATCCGGTTTCATGGAACGGCTCATCGTGGCAATTTCGCAACGTCCGTCAATCAACGCCGCCGCGCCGTCGCCCGAACCGGTTTTTTTCACCGAAAATTTCACGTTACCCGATGAATCCGCCGCTTCGGAAAACGCTTCAACAAAAGCGTCAATGATTGGTCCGACAGTCGTCGAACCTTCAATGTTGATTTTTTCCTGCGCACAAAGAAAAAACGGACAAAATGCTCCATAACAGAATATCAGGAAAGCGGAATGCGGAAACTTCATAATTTTCTCTTTAAAATATCTTTAATTTCTTGTAACGATTCAGTTGCTCAACCCCCATCAATCCGTACCGGGCAACGTGAGTAGTGATAGTCAATTTTACCAGAAAATATTACTATTGCAGCCCTTGTTTATAAAATTCCCTGAGTAGCCCGAATTGGCGCCAATATGCGTCCTTATTCCTTATTCTTTTATATTTTTCGTTCAATTTTTTTGGGTAACAATCCATGATCTAAAAAATAAGAGCATCAGGGCGAGTTTGGGGGCTTTGCTGGCTACTAAGAGAAACTTGATTGATAAATAAGGGCTACAATAATCCAGCCGTTCGGGTTACGATACCGTTGCTAAGTGCGGATTTATTTGGCTTGGGCAACTGAATCGTTACAATTTCGTTTCTTAACGAACACGGCAGGCAAATGTTACTGTCTCAATGAACGAAGAATGGAATCAGTCATGTTGCTGAACGAACCCGGCAGAGGATTGTAATCGGTTGTCAACTGACGAATCAATTGATTGGATTCTTCTGTTCGTCCTTGCATTTTGTAAACCCACGCAAGTCCGGCGCGTCCAAACGGCACTAAGTCCGGGTTGGAAGTCGGTGAGAGTTCGGCGAGTTCGGAAAAATACGGTCCCGCTTGTTCCGGCATTCGATTCCAATAATAATACCACGCCAGTTGCTGCTTTGCCATCAACGCCATATTTTTATTGTTCCAGTCTTCAATCACGCTTTGCCATGCTTGCGGCGTTTGCAGTCGTGACGCTAAAATCCACTGTTCATAAACGTTTCCTTGTTTAGGAATCATTTTTTTATCTTCATCAAGCCGCAAGATTCTTTCGGAATTATCTTGCCGTCCGAACACCGCACCGACAATAAAAATCAACAAACACGCAAGCGCTACCGAATAAAATCGACGACGTTTTTTCAGAAGTTTCGTTTCAAAAATCATCGTTGTTTGAAGTTTATCGGTCAGCGTATTCAGCGACGAATCCACCACATCCAGAGGCAACGCTTCCCAATCGGCAAGCGTTTCGGAAATTTCCGTGTTTCGGAAGAATTTTGCGTGTAATTGTTTGAGTTCGAGTTTGAGCTGCCGAACCGATTGAAAACGATCATTAGGAGATTTTGCCATCATCCGATGTACGATTCGCGCCAACGCCGGAGGAATGTCCGGTCGCACGGTTTCGAGCATATCCGCTTCTTTTTTGAGATGCTGAATCGCGACGCTTAGCGCGGTGTCGCCGCGAAACGGCGGATAGCCCGCCAACATGTGATAACTCGTGATGCCAAGCGAATAAATATCGCTACGGTGATCAAGCGGCTTGCCTTCCGATTGTTCGGGACTCATATACAACGGCGTACCAAGCGTTACCCCCACTTTGGTCAACTGCAAATCCGGATCGCTCAAATCTTCGACGCGGGCAAGCCCGAAATCAGCGACTTTGACTTCCAGTTTTTCACCAAGTAAAATATTTTCCGGCTTGATGTCCCGATGCACAGTGCCGGCTTGCGACGCCGCCTCCAGCGCGGATGCGACTTGCCAAATCACGCGAAAAACCTGTTTCGACGTCATCGCGCCGTGGTGTTGCAGATATTGAGCGAGATTATTTCCCTGAACGTACTCTTGCACAATATATCGAGCGGAATCACGTTCTCCAACTTCATAAACATGGACAATATTCGGATGAACCAGTCGAGCCGCCGCTTTTGCCTCGCGCAAAAAACGTTTGACGTAAGTTTCGTCGGAATTGAGTTCCTGTTTCAGAATTTTGATAGCGACATGCCGCCCCAAAGACCGTTGTTCAGCAAGGTAAACATCCGCCATCGCACCGCTCCCGATTCGGCGAATAATGTGATAATCCCCAAATTCCGTATTGGTCAAATCACGCGACTCTTTCGGCGGATTCTGCAAAAAATCATAAGGCGATGAAGACATACTCGGCTCAATTCATGGAAACTTGATTAACGGCACAAAATAAAAAAGAGAAGCTAAAGAAACAATCATTCCTAAAATCCCAAACATTCTTATTATAGCAAAAAGGATTATTTTGGCGACAAGGAAGCGAAATTTTACTGATTATTTCGTTTTTGGAGGGCAATATTTGAAAACGCAATAGAAAACTATGGCATCAATTGCCCAACCCAAATACATTCGCGCGGCAACTGGGCAAGTGCAGGGAACTTCTAACCAA
>JAIRYX010000455.1 GCA_031267635.1 Planctomycetaceae bacterium | reverse complement strand
CTTTATTCGCTTCATCAAGCGTGATATGGTAAATGTTAATAGAATAACCGATACGGTACTTCGGTTCAAAATCTAAAAGATATTGATATCTTCCATGCTCGGCGTGAAGTTGCGTAACGCTTATTGCAAACCAACCGGGTCGCGGTGCAAGTTGCCTCGCGTCATTGTCTTCCTCTGCTTCATTGGAATCAATTGATATTCCAGGCGACATCGGAACAATCGGGTAATTTTCGGGAATGAATAATGCTTTGGCGATATCTGTTGATAATGTCAAGTGAAGTCCTTTGATTTCAGGATACTTGAAAAGCCGTTTTTTCAATCGCAGCGCGTCTTGTCCCCAGTCAATAGAAGAACCATGCAAATAATAAAATCCTTTTGTCGAACCGCCTATCAATTCATTAAAATAAGACATGCTGTAGGGAAAAACCGAAAGACTGTTTCCTATTGACCATAACAACAAAGTAAAAACCAGAACACGCCAATAAATAGAACGTTCTTTTGCTATAGCGAAAACTTTTGAAATCGCAACAAAAGCCAAAGGAAACGCAGGTAAAACATAACGAAAATGAACGCTGAATCCGGTTTGCGAACTTACGAAAACAAACAATGTTAAAGCCGGAATGAAAAGCGTCAATTCATCACAAAAATTTACGCGAGAATCTTTAAGTTTCACTTTTATCAACAAAAAGAAAATTGTCAAAATACCGAGACACAATGTTCCAAGAGGGACTTTCAAAAGAAGACATTCAAGATAAAAATACCACCAGCCATGCTCTGACCATTGACCATTGAGATACGAAGGCAATCCTCGTTCAAAATCAATTTTTTGAATATCCGCACCTAAAATATAATTTTTCGGAAACGGTATCGGAAGATATTTTAACGGCGTATTTGCAAAACGATTTCCCGCATGCCAATATTCGGAATCATAACCGGTAAGAGCATGGCTTGAAAACTGATAATCGCCTAACTTGGTAAATGTTCCTTCAAAACCATATCCGAAATTCAAAACAATAACAGCGATAAGCAACAACAAAACCATTTGAAAAACGTAATCTTTTGCTGATTTCCATGAACGTTTTTCCACTTTGAAAAGGTACCAAATAAAACAGAGCAAAGGAAACAAGGGAAACAAAATAATCCATGTTAATTTTGTCAACAGCGTTAATCCAAATGTCAAACCGGCAATAAACGTATTTCCTTTGTCTGGAATTTGAAGCCATCGCCAAAAATAATAACAAGTCATGATTCCTAACGACGCGGCTGGCAAATCCGGCATAACAAAACTTCCCCATGTGAGAATGTTCGGCGAAAAACACCAAAGAGTAAGAGCCGTTAACCCCGCCCATTCTCCATAAAGTTCTTTTGCCCACCGCCGCACATAATACGCGCCAAGCAAGCAAAAGGGGAGACAAGCCAAACGGGAAATGATTAAATATTTTTGAAGATTTCCTGTGTTTCTTCGGACAAAATCAAGTCCCATCCCAAATTCAGGACGTGATCCGGTTTTGGGTTTTTCAAGATGTTCCTCATAAAGCGCCCAATCAATATCCGGTTCACAAAAAAGAGAAATCGGCAAAGCGGCAATCATTCGGATCAGCGGCGGATTGACATTATAAAGGTCAAAACGTCCATATTTCCAAATGGACAAGCCGCCAACAATATGAGCGGCTTCGTCGGAATTAGTGGCATGATTGAGAGAAAGAAAAACGGATAATACCGTTAATGTAACAGTTAAAAATAACGTTAAAATTGTTTTTCGCATTCATAATTACATTCAATTGACACGTTTTTTATGTCTCAAAAACTTCAATACTATACCAGTCGCCATCAGCAATATTCCTATTCCGATAATTATAAATCGAAATGTATTGACACTGCGTTCATAAGGCGTTTGGTATTTTTCATAAAATTTAGCAAGTTTAACAGGTTTATTATTCTGAATTGTGTAAACCGTTTGCTTAATGCGATCAACTAAAAGATCGCCATCATTCAATCCTAATGCAGAATACGTGAATTTTTGTGGATCAATAGATTGGTTGACCGCAATTTTTTTACGAGTTATTTTTCGACGAAAACTTAATTTTCCTGTACTCGCATCACATACCATAAACAATGATTCGGTTGGAAAATAGACCTCGTCAACTTTTTCCCAACGAACCTGTATTAAATTAATCAATTCATGAGCGGAAGTGAGATATAAACTACATACAGGATGGAAGCCAACATCTTCATACCAAAAAATATTTAACTCTCGTTTACCATTCTCGTCGTTGGCGCTCGGTTGTATTTTCTGAGTTAATCGAAACCATCGTGCTCCTTTATCATCGACTGATTCAAATAAATGTACGTTTTCTATCACGATTTTCTGTTCTTTCTTACTAAACTCGCCTTTCAAAACACGAAGAAGATACCCAACACTTCCCCACAATTTTAAATCATAGCATTCACAAGGATCAATATATTCAAACAGTTGCCTATTATTAACAATTTCGGGAGGTTCACGCCATGCGACTCTTTTATTTTCCATTTCCGGGAAGTCCGGAAGCTCTGGTAGCGTAGAAAAACGATTCGCATCTTCCGAAAAAATAAGTTCCTTTGATGTTACAATGGAAGAAGAGTTGAGCGACGCTATATTTTTCAATGTGTGAGATTGATCATCCATAACCATTTTATCATAATCGACTTGTAATGAACGGAAAAGATTTTTCTTTCTTAAATCTGACTCAAAGGCAAGGGTAAAATTGATTTTTCGAAACAAATTTTCGGAAATCATTTTTTCAGGAACTTGAACCAATTTTGCCAAATTTGCATTGACTCCTGCTGTATATTCCACATAAAATTCACCGCTTGCAGAATGAATTTTTTGAAACGATCCCTCAATAGGGGCAACTAACATTTGCATAGTTCTAATTTTATTTTCTTCAGCGATCGGTGCCCAAGTGGTAGGCAACGAATAAAAAGGTTCCTCCTGTTTGGGAAAATAAATATCATCGGCAGTTAATGCGAGTGCATTTTCTAAAAATAGAACTATAAACAACAAACAAGTTATTAAATTTCGTTTAATCATTATATGACCTTGTTATGAATATATTTTATTGTTATTTTTTAACGCAAAAACAGAAACCAAACAAAAAATACTAATAGTTTTTTGATATAAAAAACTTAACGCACCAAGAATTTTTGTAAAATTCTGAACAACTTTAGGTAACTTCTAAAACCCCATACTTGCAAAAATACAATATCATAAAATATGGGTACTTACAAAAACGATACAGTAAAAAGAGAGGTTTTTAGAAGTTCTCTTAATAATTACATTCAACGGACACGTTTTTTATATCTCAACAACCTCAGCGCCACGCCGGTCGCCATCAGCAATATCCCTATTCCGATGATTATAAATCGAAATATATTGACATTGCGTTCATAAGGAGTCTGATATTTTTCATAGAATTTAGCGAGTTTAACAGGTTTATTATTCTGAATTGTGTAAACCGTTTGCTTAATGCGATCAACTAAAATATCATCGTCTTTCAGTCCTAGCGCCGAATAAGTAAATTGATCAGGTGAAATTGGTTCATTGATTTTTACATCCGACATTGTCATTTTCCGGCGATAGCTTAAATCGCCAGAATTATAATAAGAGACTACATATGAATCAACTGGAAACAAAAGACCGTTTATATTTTTCCAACGTACCTGAAGTAAATTCGTTGTAATATGTGACGAATTTGTATAAAGATAACATACAGGATAAAATTTTACTTCTTGAAACCAAAAAATATTCACTTCATCAAAATTACCACCACATGAAACTTTGTAAAATATTCTATACCATTTGTTGTTCTTTTCATCTTTAGCTTCAAAAAGCGATATATCTTTTAATGCCGCTTCTTTCAACAAATTTCCATGTATTCCTTTCATATGTTCATAAAAACTTTCCACATTTCCCCACGTTTTCTTTAAATCGAAATACTCATATGGGTCAATCATTTCAACAAGCGTTTTGTTGACAAGTGGTTCTGGAGATTCTCGCCAAGCAACTCTTTTATTTTCAGTGCCAGGATAATCAGGCAATTCTGGAATTGTTGGCAAAATTTCTTTTTCAAATGAATAAATGTATTCATTAGATGATACTATTGAAATTGTGTTATATGGTGGTGTATTAGAGGACTTTAGAATTTGCCCTTCCACATTGAAACTACTGTTTGTTTCCTTTCTAAAGCGAAAACTTCTTTCGTTAGTTAAATCCGAGGTAAAGTCTATAGTAAAATCAACTTTATGAGAAATTGGCTTTTCCCCAAGCAAATTTGTAGAAAAATCAATCTCTTTCGCTGTTATATTATTTATTTTTCCTTCATACTGTACAGAAAGTTGTCCTTTCAATGTATCAATACCGTTTTTCCCATTTTTAGCTGTTGTTACTAACAATTGCATAATATTCAGTTTATCAGCATTGTTAGTAATGAGTTGCCAATTCTGAGGAATTACATAATATGCTTCTTCCTGCTTGGGAAAATATATATCATCTGCAGTTAATACGAGTGCGTTTTCTAAAAATAGAACTATAAAAAACAAACAAGTTATTAAATTTCGTTTAATCATTATATGACCTTTGTTATGAATATATTTTTTCTGATATATTTTATTGTTATTTTTTAACGCAAAAACAGAAACCAAACAAAAAATACTAATAGTTTTTTGATATAAAAAACTTAACGCACCAAGAATCTTTGTAAAATTCTGAACAACTTTAGGTAACTTCTAAAACCCCATACTTGCAAAAATACAATATCATAAAATATGGTACTTACAAAAACGATACAGTAAAAAGAGAGGTTTTTAGAAGTTCTCTTAATAATTACAATAACATATACATTCTACGGTAAGAAATTGCCATTTACTCGTTACTGATTATTATAGACGAAATAAAAATACAATTTCTCACCATGAGGAAACTTCTAAAAACCTCATTTTCAACAAACGTGACCGTTGAAAAATAAGGGCTTACGAATATTTGGGAGAGGTTTTTAGAAGTTCCCATGAGAGTATAATTCATTTACTGTTCTTCACAACCATTACCTATACACGTACTAACAGTTTGATTTACTGGTGTGCTAGTAGCATATACAGGACATGTAGTAATTGTTGCTCCATTAGGATCTCTCAAACAACCAGCTGACACACAACTCAACCCATAATCAATTTGGTTGTGTGAAAAAACACAAGGTGTCAAAATATAACATACGACTGATTGAGTTGTCGTAGTTATTGAACCACTTGTTGTACCTCTTGTGATTGGATTGCGATATTGCCTTCCATTACTTGACGTACATTCAAAACACGATGCTGAACTAGTTGTGCCACTACACAAACTCGTGTTTGGTCCACAATTGCTAGTACAATTTGTCGCATAAACAATCCCGCTGATTGTCAATTCTCCGACAGCACCAAGCACGAGAAGTAATCCCGTGACAACAAGCATTTTTTCGAGTTTTGTTCTCATTTCTTCATCTCCTTTTTCACTTTTTAGTGAACGTAACCAACACACTCTATCTCTAAAACTTCCTCACGCGAAGAAGTTTTCACAGCCAAAATTATTTTGTCTTGCCAAATACCGGACTTTTCCGGTTTCACTTTGACTGACAATTCTATCGGATTCCCTTGTCGAACAATGTCAACAGTACAATTCGAGGGTATTGTCTTAATGGAACATTCCAATTTTTCGTTTTTCTGCGAAATAATTTTTACTTTTTCTTCCGCAGTTTTACCGATCTCAATACTACCGATTGAAATCGTTGCCGGTTCTGCACTGATTTCTGGAATCAGTTTGAATGAAAATGGAATATTCACTTTAGGACGAAGCAAACTATTGGTTTCCACCACAAAATAATCTTTTTCTCTATCCGGTTCACTTCCGTTAGGAGTAAAAATCACTTCTAACTGATATGTCTTCAAACCGTCTCTGGAAGTCGCCGTTTCATATTTTCCTTGAATCGGCGTTCTATTCGGGTCAAACCCGGTGATGGAAAAACGGTCTGTTGGTTCTTCCATGAAATTGATTGTTCGCGTATATTTTTCATTCGGATGGACATTTCCAAAATCAATAGTCAATGGATCAATTGACATCGACTGTTGCTGACTTGCTAATAGCAGTATTTCAATTCTTTGAACAACGCCTGTTCCTTTTTCAACCACCGGTAAAAATATCGAATGTCTTTCCGAAGCTGATATAGATGTTGTAAAAGCTACCTTAAATTCTTTCGATTCATTTGCCTTGAGTTCCATTCCAGATAAATCATCAATAACGGTACATTGACAAGACACTTGCGGTTGTTGAAAAATCAATGAATTTTTACCTTGATTTTTGAAATGAATGATTGCTTCTAATTGCGTTGAAGGAAGAACTTTCCCAAAATTAAAATAATGATGGTCAATATTTAATGGAGTGTTCCCAACAAGAAATATTGTTCCGTCAATATTTTTTTGAAATTGCCACGCTTCCGTAAAATTTGCTTTTTCCAATGATTTTTGGTCAACCAACCAAACCGCCGAATCCCCATGAACAAGTTGAAATGTCAAGACGTCGCCAATCATCACCGTCCCTAGAAGAAGATAAACATGTCCTTTGGGATGAATCAATAATGAAACTGTTGCGGGGCCAGGTTGCGGACGCGATACCAATTCCTGAATACATTCATCGACTTTACGAATTGTCACTGTTCCGCCGGACATCTTTGCCGATTCTTGCAAAAACGATAATAATTCCTGCGGATTTTTCCAAGTAAAACCATACACTTTTCCAATCGGCATTCCCAATTCCGCTGTAGCAAATAATTTACCTGTTGAATAACATTCGCAATCGTCAGTTTTTTCCTGTATAACAAACGAAGGTAATCCGGTATCTTCTTGTTCTACCGGCTTTTCCGCAAATCGGGAACATCCCGATTCAGCGAAGAAGAAAATAAAACATAAAAGCATTATGATTGAAATAGATACGGTTTTCTTCATTTCTCACTCCATATTGCACGAATCAAATCAATATTCAACGGATTTGTGAAATGGCTTTTCACATTATTATCATCAACAAGAATTAAAATCGGCGAATCAATTCTCCATTTCTGCGTTTTAGCTAATTTCCCGTATAAAAACGACTTGTTTTCGGATAAAAAATCATTATTTGTTTCATACGGCGGCGCTTCAATCATCGCAATATTAGGGCAGTCGTTTCTTTGTGAAAAATCTTTTGATAAATCCTGATACAATCGTTGGCATTCCCGACAGGAGGAACAGGTATGTTTATACAACAAAACCAGCCAGAGTCCATTATCAATCTTTTTATCGCTTTCAATATACGGTAAAAGCGGAAATTCCTTATCCAACCATTTTTCCGGCTCAAGCAAAATTGTTTGTTTACCGTCCGCTCCGATAAATTCCGTACCAAGTCCTGCAATGTCATTTTTTTGCACTGAAAATAAGGCGTATGTTACCGGTGTTACAATCATCAACCAAATTCCAACGGCGGCGAAAAACCGTTTGTTAAATTTCAAACCGATCAATTCTTGAAAAAACATTCGCCAATGAAAAACAATATCTTTGGGACGAAACACGATCAACAACCCAATGACCATTATATCAAATACCGCCGTGTAAATCGGCGGGACTTCCACTCTCCCAAAACACCCACAACTTGTGGTCATTTCTTGAAGGATGACCGCCCTATAAAACAAAGTCCCCACGAATCCTGTAAACAAAAATAAACTGATTAACCATGCCAACTTTTGAAGTAAACCGGATAATAACAAAATCCCAAACGCCAACTCGAATTCAACGACAATTATATTAAACCACCTTGCATGGAACAACCCGTTTTCAAAACCCGGCATTGTTACCATTAATTGCTCCGCTTTCAACACCGCCGCCACTAAAATAACGCTACCAACTGATAATCGCAAAATAATCCAAGCAAACTGATTGCGGATATTTTTGTAATATTCTGATGATATTGCCTCAATTGCCGCAGACATATTTTGACAATCTTATTTGATGCTGTAAAAATTGCAACAATAAACTTTATTTTTTACTTGCTTTATAATATATCGACAATTTCCCAGTGTTCAATCCTCCATCACTACAATTTTTTAGAATTTCTTGTTCGTGTTGTTGTAACGTTCTGTGTTATAAGTAAGTTACGACAGAAAAATATTTTTCTGTTATTTCGTTTTTGATGAAGATTGAAGCGTTCATGGAATTTTTTATTTTCACATGTTAGAACCTCATGTTACGCATTGAGGTCTGTGTAAGTATTTTCCATTGTAATTGTCCGTATCTTTTTAGAAAAAGATGCGTATTTTTTTTAGAAGGTAATTATTCAGTTGTCCGAATGGCTTTACCATTGCAACCCTTATTTATCACGTTTTCCTTAGTAGCCAACCAAGCCCCCAAACGCTTTCTGGATAATCCATAAATACTTATCATCAACAATCACCACTTCATCAGTAGCATAGCGACATTTACGAAAAACGAAACCGTAGCCAGCGACAAAAGGGCGTAAGATTGTCGTGTTACAAAAATGACAACGCCGTTGAGAAGTAACGCTCCAACAAAAATCGTCAACGCCATTTGCCAGCCGAAAAAAAGACCGGTTGCAATTGCGGCGATTGACCAAAGTGTCTTATTTGTTTTTGTTTGTTTCATACTCCACAAAGCGATTCGACCAAAGACAAATCCTGCCAGTGTTCCGGCAAGTAGGTCGATTTTTTGCGAGGAAAGCATACTTGGTCTTTTTAATACTTTTCCTATCTCAAAAATATCCTTAAAATTGCTTGCGTATGGAAACCAATAGGAATAGCGAGAAACCGGAAAAAGAAACGGGCAGCACATGCCCAAAATCAAAAACGGAATAAGAAAAAAAGCAAGCCATTTTGCTGAAAGCGTTTGTTTATCAAACTCAATCAATCCGAGCGTCAAAAGAAATAAATGGAATGTCGAAAGCCAGAAAACGCGAATGAGAACTTCGTGAAACGCCATCGGCACAGAGATAAAACAGTTTGCCGTAGCATCGTAAGTCGGGCGAATGAACGTCAGCTCAACCGGAAAAAGCAGCACGGCAAACGTCGTAACAATAACGCACGCTAATGTTTCGACCAGCGGATAACGAAAATTGATTGGCAATTTGCAATCGCGGCACTTTCCGCCGAGCAGAAACCATCCGACAATCGGCAAATTATCATACGGACGGATTTTGTGATTGCATTTCGGACAATGTGACGGCGGCGATACAATGCTCTCGCTTCGCGGCAGGCGGTAAACCACGACATTGAGGAAACTCCCAACCGTCGCCCCGATCATCCCAAGCCAAACAATGAGCAGCGTTTCCATTTTATCAACCCTTTTATTCGCAAATGTTTTCGACGAACACAGCTATTTTTCTCTCACAAACTGCTTTATGAAAATCTGTGTTCTCTGATAATCATTGCTCTCATTTTGCAGACTCAACGGGTTCAGGTTCGGCAGGTTTGACTTCTTCCGATTGAGTTTCCGCAGGCGGCGTCACGGTTGGCGGTGTCACTGTCGGCGGAGCTTGCGGTTCTGTCACATTGTTTTCGAGATCAGAATTTTCAGAAGTGTTATTTTCCGTTGCAGAATTTTCGAGGTCGTCCAACAATCCGGGATTAAAACTGCCCGGCATTGGCATTGTGGGATCTAATTCTTTGGTTGCGTCGGGGGATGTTCCGGTATTCGGCACTTCAAATTCCGGTTTGAACAGAGCAATATCCGACTTTTGATATTCGCTCAAGAATATTTTATTGACGTCTTTTTTCAAGAAATTCAACTGTTTTTCCGCCAATTTGACATAAACGCCGTCAGGATATTTTTTGCAAATCGTTTCGTACTGAGCAATTGCATCATCTAAATCTTGCCCTTCGCGTATGGCGGCAAACGATTCGCTCACTTGTCCGAGTCCCCACGTTGCTTGCTCGGTGAGACGAGGATTATTTTGCGATTTTTCCACCGCCGATTTATAGAAATTTTGCGATTTTTCCAGTTGCTTGGCAACGTCTTCCCGTTTGCCGATATTCAAATTTTCAATGGCGTGCGCGTAGTAAATATCGCCTGCCACAAGACTTATCTGCGCGTTTCCCTCGCCGGACGGATATTTGACCAAATAACCGTCAATCATTTTTTCAAGTTCCTCGGTCGGCGATGCGCCAAAAGTCAGATTCCGCAATTCCGCCACGTCATGCCCTAAACCGGCTTTGTTCGACGCAGAAAAATTTTTCCAGATCAAAAAGAGAATCAAAATCATCAGCAATACAAAAATCATTCGTGAAATCGTTGTTGCATACGGTTTCAAATTATTGATAGTTTTCTCAAGCCATTGCGATAAAAGGTTTTGCGACAATTGGCGACTACGTTCTTTTTTCATAAAAGATTCCTCAACAGTTTCAAATTTTCTTGTCCCGCCAGATTTTGAGCCACTCGCTCAAACGTCTCGGCATTTTTAAGATATAAGTATAAAAATTTCCGGCGATACCGTCAACCCCATTAGTATACTCCTCACACTTCAAAATTCAGCTCTCATCAAAAAAGGGGCATTAGGGACTTTGGGGATGTGATGAATGATCGTAATTATTCAGACGCCCAGTACGGATTTATTGGTTTGAGCGACTGAATAGTTACGAACGATCAACACTGTTTTAAAAAACGAATCTTCAAATGCAAGAAGTCGAATTGAAAAGCAACGCAAACGGTTACGAAATTCGCTATAATCATCGCGTCCTCTTATTTTTTCGTTGCTCCTTTCGACGCTTGAACGTTTTCCGCAAGTGCATTAGCCGCTTTGGCAAGTCGGAATACTTGCGGTAAAATATTCGCCGTTTCCTGCGATTCTGAAATTTCCTTTCTCAAATCGGCGATTTCTTTCGCAAGATTTGTTGTCGTAATTTCCTCAAGTCCTTTTACCGGCAGTTGTTTCCAATTCTTTTCCGGATCGGCAAGAAGTGTTTTCAACTTATCGTCTTTCGGATTGACTAATAATGTGTTGACTTGTTTCAGATCGTCAGCAAGCCCGGAAATTTTTTGTCCTTTATCATCGTATTTCGCAATTTGTCCGGCAAAATCAAGAAATGCCGTTAAATGCTTTTGATAATCGTTGAGAATGCGGTCACTGTCCGTGTTTGTAAGATGCGTCAAAACGTCCTTTTCCAATTCCACTTTTTGCGACAGCTCGATAAGCTGGCGTTCTTTGGACGTTTTGCCGATATTCGTACCGTAACCGATAATGACCGTCGAGAAAATCAGCGTCAGCAGCGTTATGCCGAGAATCGTTTTCGTGAATTTACTGGAACCTTTCCATTCGCCGAGAGCCAATCCCCAAAGCGAACTGAAAATCATAATACTTGCCATGTGCAGGGGCCAGCTTGAAAAATTGAAAATTCCCATCTGCGTTTCGCCGAGCGAGTAAAAGAAAAATTGCAGATACCACGTTATTCCGGCAACCGCGCAAAAGATGTAGTTCGCGAGCATCGGCACGTGAAGCGAACGGTCGGAAACATTTGCGGAGTTTTCGGAAATGACTTTACCGTCATCGGTAAGCTTCTTTGCGAGAAATTGTCCGCCGGATTTGTTTTTTTCAATGAGAAACATACACCAAAGGAAATTCGTCAGAAAACCGCCCGCAAGAATAATACACAAACGCGGCAACTGCGACCAAATGACCGGCGTTCCTTGAAGTACGGAAATGTCGGCAATCGGCTGAGAGGCGTTCATGCCGTAAGCCATTCCCGCGCTCATAATTCCGGAGAATGTGGCGACCAGCAATCCTTTCACAAAGTTAAATTCTTTAATCGCCGCTTTTTTGGCGTCTTCCGACATCTCGCGTTCTTTCGATGTTCCGGCAACCGCGGCGATAATAATTCCCAAAACGCAAACGCCGAGTCCCAGGAGGACGACGATACCGTTATCCGTGCTGAGAACCTCCGACTTAAACGTTCCCGCGAAAATCGGCGGCATAATCGTTCCAAACACCGTGCAATAGCTGAGCGCGATTGCCATACCGAGCGACATTCCGAGATAACGCATTGTCAAACCGAATGTCAAACCGCCTGCTCCCCACATCATCCCGAACAGGAAACCGTACCCTACAGCGCTTGGTTGAGTACGAAACGCTTCTAACAACACCGGAATCAGATTCTTCGTGAAGAAAAATCCCGCCGCCCAAGGCGCGATAATCCAACTAAACACACCGTTGACAAGCCAAAAAACCTCCCACGACCATTTTTTAACGCCGCGAAACGGAACATAAAAACTTCCAGAGGCAAGTCCTCCCAACCAGTGAAACAATACGCCAAGTAACGGGTTCATATTCCTAATTGCTCCTATTTTATACTTTACCTCACGAGACGAATTACACCTTTGTTTGGCAGACAATCTCTCCTCTAATCGAGCGAGTATTCTCTGCGAAAAAACGGTAATTTCCTCCGTGAAAAGTTTCTATTATTGGATATTCTAAATGTTTTTCTATCGAACAACAGTATTGTTTACAATTTTATATTTTAATGACGATTCGCTTAAAAAACAAGAACGGATGAAGATAAAAAGCTAATTATTTTTTGGGGACGATATTTGAAAACGCACTAGAAAACAGGGAATTTGTAACTATTCAGTTGCCCAAGCCAAATAGATCCGCACGGCAACTGGGCGACTACTACAAAGTCACGCAAATTTCACTTGGCACGTTTCAACGTAAAATACCTATAAATTTGATATTTTCATATCAAGAGAAATTGAGGAACTTCGTAATAGTTTTCTATGGCATTTTCCAACTATTGTTCCCCAAAAACGAAATAATCAGGCATTTTCAAGCGTGAAAAGCTACTTGTTTAGAAATCCCCATTACTGCAACTGCTCCAACATAAATTTTCCGATATGCGTATTATCGATATACTTTCCTGAAAAATTCCATATTTCGGCGGCTTGTTTGTCTTCGCCATAATAGTATTTTTCGAGTCCTTTCGCGTTTGCTCCTTTCGCCCAGAGCGGAACAAGCGAGTTGGTGTGACCTTTGGAAAAATATTTCATCTTCGGAAGTTGACCGCAATCGTTGGCTTCAATCGGCTGATAACGGACAAATTCATCTTTGGATGCGTCAAATTTTCCATTGTTGTCTTTATCGATGAACTCAATATCGCCCCAAAGATAGCCGGTTTCGTGGTCGGCGGTAATAATTAAAAGCGTTTCCTCCCAACTGCTATTTTCCTCGACCCAATCCGCAACCGCTTCAACCGCCTTGACAAACGCGGTTTGTTCGTAAATCATTCGCTCGGCATTATTCGCATGAGCCGCGCCGTCAATCGCTCCGCCTTCAATCATCACAAAAAAACCGTTTTTATTTTGCGACAAAACATTCAACGCGGCAAGCGACGTCGTTGTCAACGTCGGAACTTCTTTGACCGTGACGTTTCCGATGGCTTTTTCCGCGACTTCCGCCGATGCGGGCGCGGAACTCGGATTTCCGTCAATCGGCGGAATCGTGTATCGGGCGTGAGCGATTCCGAGCAATTTCTTCGGCAATTCGTTATTTTTCGGATTGGCGAGTTGCTCAAAGTCTTTACGAGTATCAACAAACGTAAAGCCGTTGATTCCTCGATTTTTTGTGATTTCTTCCCACGTTTCCACGCCGCCGACATACTTAAAATCCGCCTTTTTTTCCTCGACTAAGTCCGCGTTGTCATCGTAAAGCGGATGCCCCGCGCCGATGATTACGTCAAGTCCGCTTTCGCGCACCATGAAATTGAACATTTCCTCGTAATGATCGCGTGAGGAATTGTGCGAGTAAACCGTACCGGGCGTTGCGTGACAAGTTGGAACGGTAGAAACGGCGCCGGTTGCTTTGCCTTTTTCATGCGCGGCTTCGGCGGCGAGTTTTATCGGATTTTTATCAACGTCAATAGCGACTCGTCCCTTGATCGTTTTCACACCGCTGTAAATCGCGGTTGCGGCGGAAGACGAGTCGGTGACTTCGGTCAATTCGGTTTTGTTATTGGCGGTTTTCGGACCAGCCCAAAACCATTCGGGATTGTAACACGGATAATTATTCGGCACGGCTTTTGAAATTGCGCTGGATGTTGTTACGGCACAATGCACCGGAAAGCTGTCGGGAGCTTGCCGACCCAACTCGCCGTAACGCCAATACGCACCGGAAATGTAATGATTGAATCCCATTCCGTCGCCAATCATCAAAATAATGTTTTTCGGTTTGGAAACAGATTCTTGCGCAACAACGCAATGGACTGAAACAAAAGAAATGGCAGCTAATGTTGCAATCGCAAAAGTTTTGAGAAAACGTGTCATTTGGAACTCCATAAGGTAATCTTTGACAGGAACAGCAGAATGTTTGTAAAAACTTACTGTTGTTATTTTATCCATCTTTTCTGTTTGAGCAAGGATAATCATACTCTTTCTAATTGAATTTTCGTTTTCCACTTCACTAAATTGTTTATTGATAATAGTTTAGTGAATATCCCGCAAGCGTTTTGAGGATTCGGAAACTCATTGATGGAACGCTCCGGCGGCTCTGGGGTACACCCCGGCGGCTCTGGGGTGCACCCCGACGGCTCCGTGGTACACCCCGAAAGCTTCATGGTACACCATGACGGCTCTGGTAAAGACCGCGACAGTTTTGGAAAACTTTGCGGATAAATCGGATTTGTTTCTCAAATCGTAACTATTCAGTCGCCCAGCCAAATAGACTAAAATTCCCTTCAATTTATGTTTTCTCACAAAGGCACGGAGGCGCAAAGAAGTTATTTTTTAGAATCCCTCTGTGTCCTTGGCGTCTTTGTGAGAGAAAAATTTTAAAGTGTGATGAGTATAAATCCGCACGAGGCGACTGAATAGTTACCTTATTACAGTAGTTTCAAAAATCGTCCGTAAGCGTTTTGCCAAGCGTCCACATTTTGCGGAAAATATTCAGTCGTTTCAAAACTGTTGCGGATCACTTCGCGGGCTTGTTGGATTCCGCCCACGTCGCCCGACGCGACCGCTTGCATCATTAAATTTCCGATTGCCGTCGCTTCCACCGGTCCCGCGACCACCCGCCGTCCGCAAGCATTTGCCGCCGCTTGGCAGAGTTGGCGATTTTTCGTGCCTCCGCCGACAATGTGAATCGTTTCGATCTTTCGTCCGATTAACGATTCGCACATTTCAAGCGTATAACGGAATTTTAGCGCGATGCTTTCCAACGCGCAACGTAAAATCGCCCCTTCCGAATCCGGCACGGTTTGTTCGGTTCTCGCCGTATATTTTCGGATCGCTTCCGGCATATCGGTCGGCGAAAGAAAATCCCGATCATCAGGATCGATCAACGACGCCAATTCCGCGGCGTTTGCCGCAAGCGCGTTCAGATGTTCCCACTCCCAATTGCGTCCGTTTTGATTCCAATTGCGCCGGCATTCCTGAACGAGCCAAAGTCCGCTAATGTTTTTCAAAACCCGTGTTGTGTTGCCAACGCCGCCTTCGTTGGTGAAATTGAATTTTGCGGCAGTTTCATTGATAATCGGCTTTTCGGTTTCGATTCCCATCAACGCCCATGTTCCAAGACTAATGTAACACCAATCGGTTTGACCGGACGAACGGGAGATCGGCGCCGCCATGACCGCGCTTGCCGTGTCGTGCGTGCCGGGAAGGACAACGTTTGCCGCCGAAAGTCCGGTATTTTTAGCGACCGAAGCCGTCAATTTACCGAGCGTTGTTCCTGGCTGCGCGACTGTCGCGAAAATTTGCGACGGCAGTCCGAATTTTTCAAGAAGCGACGTTGCCCAGCCGCCGGTCTGCGGATTATAACATTGCGTTGTTGTCGCGTTGGAAAATTCGTTGGCTTTCACGCCCGACATCAACCAATGAAACAAATCCGGCATCATCAAAAACGATTCCGCTTGTTCGAGAATCGGGGAATTTGCCCATTTCATTGCGAGAAGTTGGTAGAGCGTATTGATTTGTATAAACTGCAAGCCGGTTTGCGCAAAAATTTCATCGCGAGAAACGGTTTGAAATGCGCGTTCCATTATCCCGTCGGTTCGCGGGTCGCGGTAACAAAGCGGAATCCCCAGTAATGTGTCGTTCCGTCCGAGCAGTCCAAAGTCCACGCCCCAAGTGTCTATGCCGACGCTGACAATACCAGAGCCGTACAACGCACCGACCGCCTGCAATCCGGCGACAACATGCCCCCATTGACCGGGAAAATTCCAAAACAGATTTCCCGCCATTTCAATAGAGCCGTTTTCAAATCGGTAAACTTCTTCAAGCGTTAAACGTTCCCCATCGAAATGCCCGACAATATGCCGCCCGCTCGACGCTCCCATGTCGATTGCCAAATACGATTTTTTCACCATAATTCTTTTAATTCTTTCTAGAGATACTTTTCAAAATATTTTACCAAGGAGACACGAAGGATCAAAAATAAGTTTCAATACCAGTTTCGGGTTGATGTTGGTCAATGATCGTTTTATGAGAAACTTATACTACATAAATATTACCAATGATCGCTTTTGAATACCACCCCCCATTTGGCGTCTTTTGTGAAAAATTGGAACGATTGGTTTCATTTACGAGTCGCTTTCAGAGTATCAATCCATTTTCGGAATAGAACCATAATGTTCACCTGATTGCTCATGGGATGTTCGCTTGTTCCTTTGTCCGTTTTTGAATCCATTCATCGGCATAAGGTTTTTTCATCAACCGGTATCCACGAATTCCAAGCATGTGATATAATATGTTTCTAACGGACATTTTAGCTCCTTTTATTGTAGTAGCTTGTTCGCGTTTTTAATCGCTAACGAATAAGGCATGAACTTGTCGGATGAACCAAGCTTTTCAACCAATTCAGCATGAAATTAATGCTGAAAACAAGAATCTACACGAAATATTCCCAAAAGAAAACAAACATAACATCGAAAACAAATTCATCAATTGATACAATTTTTAGAATTTTCCTAGAATGATTATCCGCGATTTGGAGTTTTTTTCACTGGCTGTTTCAACGGCGGTGAGCAATGTACGGTCGTTGATTATTCGGCTTGTATCGCATACCGGCGTTGAAGGATGGGGCGAGGCGGTTCATGTTGCTTTGCGGCAAGATGAACTTTTGCCGCTTCGCAATCAGTTGCTGCCGATTTTATCCGGTCGAAACGTTTTCGATATTGAAGAATTTGTTCATCTGAAATTATTGCCGTCCGAATCAATCCGATGCGGTCTTGAAATGGCGTGTTGGGATATGATGGGACGATGGTGTAAACAACCGCTTTGCCGATTATGGGGCGGCGGATATCGGAAACATGTTCCTATCACAGCGAAACTCATCGGGACAAATTTCGATGAACTGATTCAAATGTCGCAGGAGCTTGCTCATTGCGGTTATTATTGGCAGCTTTTGCCGTTGACCGGTCTCTTGGATTACGATATTGCGGTTATTAGAAAACTTCACGAAACGGTAAGAAACCGCGTTGAAATCCGCGTTGACGCAGGAGAAAAATATGAATGGAACGATTCTCTAAAACTTCTTGCAGAACTCGAAAAATGCAACGTTTCGATATTTATTGATCCGTTGCGCGAACCGTCGTTGAAAGACGTTGCTCGAATGCAAGGGCAAACTGATATTATGCTTGGCGTGCGATTGGCAATTCGTTCCGTGCGTAATGTTCTTGATGCGACGCATTTTGGACATATTTCACGGTTGGCATTTGAACCGCAACGAATCGGCAGTTTACTGGAAATGAAAAAATGTGCCATTATTGCCGAAGCCGCCGACATTCAATTGGTAGTCAATGCGAATGATTCTGTTGGTCCGGCTTTTGCGGCTATGGCTCATTTTGCGGCAAGCTCGCTTTCCGCCGCTTTGGGACTGGAATATCCTGTGCAATTTTCTGAGCAAAACATTTTGAAAGAACCGTTTTATATTTCAGATGGATTATTTCATCTTACATCCGGCGAAGGTCTCGGTATAGAAATTGATCGGGAAAAACTTGAAAAATATCAATCGGCATAAAATGACGGCTATCGACAGATTTTATCCATCGGGCATCCTTGTCTTGAAAAAACCGCACGGCGAATCGTCACGCGCAACTCTCAATCGGCTGCAATATGCCGTAAAATTTCACCATAAACGTCAGCTTGAGTTGTTACAGCAAGAAGTCACTTGCCAAACTTCTTTGGATTCTGCGGAAATGCTTCGCGTCTTACAACAACGCAAAACACCGCGAGTTGGACATGCCGGAACGCTTGATCCGTTGGCAAACGGCGTGTTGATCGCATGCGTCGGCGAGGCGACAAAATTAGTGGAAGCGATACAAACGCTTCCCAAACAATATACGGCGGAATTTCGATTGGGAGCGATTAGCGATACGGAAGACATTGAAGGAAATATTCGAGAGATTGTCGCGCCGCCGCAACCAACGTTTCACGAATTACAACAAGCGGCGGCGAAGTTTGTTGGAAAAATTTTGCAACGTCCGCCGATTTTCTCCGCTCTGAAAGTTGGCGGTCAACGTTCCTATAACCTCGCACGGCAAGGAATCGAACCGGAACTTCAGCCGCGTAAGATTACAATTTATAAAATAGGCATTCTTGAATATCAATACCCTCTCTTTCGTCTTTCTATCGAATGCGGTTCAGGAACTTATATCCGTTCGCTGGGGCGTGACATTGGCGAATCTGTTGGAAACGGAGCAATTATGACCGCACTGACACGCGAACGAATCGGTGAATTTCGGCTTGAAAATGCAGTCCCGCCGACAATTTTTGACGATCCCAACAAAGAAAAATGGTTGGAGTATTTATTGCCGACCGAAACCGGCGCGGCACATTTACCACGAATAAATTTGACGGAACATTTGGTTCAACAAATCCGATATGGACAGCAAATTCATCTCAAAGATTTCGTATTGCCAGATTTTTTATCATCAACTAACAATAATAATCATTGTGAACACCGCCTCATCGCCGCATTTTCGCCGGAACAAAAATTGATTTCGCTGTTGGAGCTTGATGAGACATTTCTGTTGCGGATTAAGAAAAATTTCTGATTGCCGTGAATGCATATTGGTAAGTTTGGAGTTTCAGCGATAAATGGAACGGATCTTCTGGGGCAGATGAAACTTTTGAAAAAGAGCGTCCGAAGTGCTTTAGAGAAATTCCCAAAACCTCCCCCAAATATTTCTTATGCCCTTATTTTTCAACGGTCGCATTTGTTGAAAATGAGGTTTTGAGAAGTTCCCCAAGTGCAATTGCGTGACTTTGTAGTATGGCATCAGTTTCCCAAGCCAAATCAATCCGCCCTGGGCAACTGAAATGTCACCAAAATCTGCTCAATATAGAATAGAACAGCAAATTCGCAAAACCAAGTCAATGCCCAAAGGCAAAAAAATCAGGGCGACTAAAGAGTTACAAAATATTTTAAAATTTTTAAAATATCCCACATTCCCCTTTGAAGATTCCAAACCCTGATGTATAATAGCAATTAATAAAGTTAGTTGTTTTGATAAAAATCGCAGTGGTTTTTGTCAACAAATTTCAAAAAAACTTAAAATGAAGGAGTTTCAGCGATGAAAAAGCTAAACAAAGCGTTTGATTTTCTTGGATTGCATCAAAATATATCAGGGGGGGGGGGTACACAAAATGGATAAATCGCCATATCTTATGTGCGATTTTACTCTTTTTTGCCCGTATTATTGCGTGCATTTCTGCCCGATTTGGAAAAAAATCTTTTGTTCGTCGAGCTTTTACGCTTGTCGAATTACTCGTGGTGATTGCGATCATCGGAATTTTGATCGCGCTTCTATTGCCTGCTGTCCAAGCTGCGCGGGAAGCGGCAAGACGGATGCAGTGCAGCAACCATCAAAAACAAATTGGTTTGGCGTGCCACAACTTTCACGATGTTCACGAACGTTTTCCCAATGCGATCAACGATTATGCGTTGGTTCCGGCAGGTCGGCTCGCCGTCGGAATAGAAAACTCTTATCTGGTTTGGTTGCTTCCTTTTACAGAAGGAACTTCACTTTACTCCATGATGATAGATTATCTCAACGATACCACTAAAACGTCTATGGCATCGTGGGGTTGCCAAGAAGTTGCGTCACAACGTGTTCCGACATTTGTTTGCCCGTCGGATTCAAATGCTATCGTCCGCACGGACGGCTCATTGACGTTTGCTCCGACAAATTACCATTGTAATCGCGGCGATATTAAAGGTTATGAATTTTGGGGAATTCAGGATCGCGGCGCCTTTGTGAGCGGTTGTAAAGGTTCGCCGGGAAGCGTCGCTGCTGCACGAGGCGATACCGGCAACCAACGCGGAATATCCGGTGCTACGGACGGAACAAGCAATACAATTCTTGTTTCGGAAATTTGTGTTTCAGTAAACGCCGGCGGCGGTGCAGCGAAAATCAAAGGCGCAATGGCAGTGTTCGGGAGCGGTGACGTTGCCGGTTCTTTTGATAGCCCTAACATCTGCTATAACAAAATCGTCGGAGCGGGAATGATCAACCCGACTTATACACATGCGAGCTTTGGAATCGGCAACAGATGGACGGCGGCAACCGGTTGTCATCATACGGCGTTTTACACGATTTTGCCGCCGAATTCTGTTTCCTGTGTTCGTTCTAACGGTGATTGGGCATTGCCGACAGCGAGCAGTTATCATACAGGCGGAGTCAATGCCGTGTTTTGCGACGGTTCGACGCATTTCATTACCGAAACTATCAGTGCAGGCGATCCGGCAGTTGTGCCGACAACCGCTACCGGCTTGACCGGCGACAATTACAGGTTGTACAAAAGTGCGTCCATTCATGGAGTTTGGGGGGCGCTCGGTACTGCGTCTGCCGGTGAAAGCGTTGCGATTCCGTGATGGATGGTGAATGTTATTTGATAGCGAAAAATTGTAAAGACAAAAGGGACGAGAAAGACAAATTGGGATATTGGGAAACAATATCTCAATTGTCTCATAAGTCCCTTGAGTCCCTACTACGAAGTTCCTCAATTTCTCTTGATATGAAAAAGGTCAAGTGAAATTGCGTGACTTTGTACTACA
>JAIRYX010000410.1 GCA_031267635.1 Planctomycetaceae bacterium | reverse complement strand
CCGCCCGACCCGCGGATCGTCTGAGGTTTGCAAAATGTTTCCCGAAACCCGAGTTCGCAATTACACCGTTTGCAAGATGTTTCCCGAAACCAGAACGAAGAGCGTTTCGTATCAAGTTTGCAAGATGGTTCCTGAAACTCGCGTTCAGAACTATACGGTTTGCAAGATGGTACCGGAACAACGTGTGAAAACTTGTTCGTATCAAGTTTGCAAAATGATTCCTGAAACCCGTGTTCAGAACTATACGGTTTGCAAGATGGTACCGGAACAGCGAGTGAAAACTTGCTCGTACCAAGTTTGCAAGATGGTTCCTGAAACCCGCGTTCAGAACTATACGGTTTGCAAGATGGTACCGGAACAGCGAGTGAAAACTTGCTCGTATCAAGTTTGCAAGATGGTTCCCGAAACCTGCGTTCAAAATTACACGGTTTGCAAGATGATTCCCGAAACCCGAACGAAGAGCGTTTCGTATCAGGTTTGCAAAATGATTCCTGAAACCCGCGTTCAAAATTACACCGTTTGCAAGATGGTGCCAGAACAACGAGTGAAGACCTGCACGTATCAGGTTCGCAAAACTGTTACCGAACAGCGAGTGAAGACCTGCACGTATCAAGTTTGCAAAATGATTCCTGAACAACGAGTGAAGGATGTGAATTACACCGTGATGAAACCGGTCTGCTATGAAAAGACGGTTATGGACAGCAAAGTTGTTGCAAAACAAGTTCCTTACACTGTGACGAAAAGCGTTCCGAAATGGACGACCTATCAAGTTCCGGTGAAAGTCCGTTGCCGCAAACCGTGCGAACCGGTTGCCGCCGCATGTGAACCGACGTCAAACGCTTGCAAACCGCCGGCGAATGTTGTTAGCGAAACAGCGGTTGAGTCGAGCGAATTGGAACAATCGACGCAAGCGGAACCCGAAAATCAAATAGAGGGTCAGGCAGATAGCCAATAAGTTTTGTCTCTTCTAAAAAATAGAGATGGTTGATTTGTCGAAAACGCATGATCAAACAGCTCTAATATCACAAAAACCCCGACAGCAATGCCGGGGTTTTTTGTGTTCTTGCAACGGAATTTCCCAAGAGATCATTCCAACATTTTTTTGAACGATTCGTACTGATTCAGTCGCTCAAACCGAATCAATCCGCACGGGTCAACTGTAGAGTTACCCGAACGGCTTTATCATTGCAACCCTTGTTTATTGAGTTTTCCTTAGTAGCCAACAAAGCCCCAAAACTCGCCCTTATGTTTTAGATCATAGATTGTTACCAAAAAACTGGAACGAAAAATAAGGGAATAAGGGCGCGTATTGGTGCGATTTGGAGCTACTAAGGGAATTTCATAAATAAAGGCGGCAATAGTAATATTTTTCGGTCAAATTGACTGCATACTCATTCCACTTGAAATTTCTGTTTTCTCTAGTTATACTATAAAATTCAGTTTGAATTCTATTTCGCAAAACCGAAAGCTCAAGTGCGAGGAGTATAATATGACGCTTTCCAACATCCGCCACTTGGTTTTCGACATGGACGGAACAATTTATCGAGGAAAAACGCTGTTTTCTTACACGCTCGAAGCGTTCCGTATTTTGGAAGCGTGCGGTATTTCATGGACGTATTTGACGAATAACTCGTCGGTTAGCGCGGCGGATTACGTTCAGAAAATTCATCGGCTCGGACTTCCGGGCGACAAGGAAAATCTTTACACATCCTCGCTGGCGACGCTTGATTTTTTGCGGAAAGAATATCCAACTCTCTCGATGGTTTATCTTTTGGGGACGGACTCGCTCAAAAAAGAATTTGCCGAAGCCGGTTATCGCGTGTTGTCCGGCGAAGATTCGAGCGAACCGGAAATTGTCGTAGTGGCGTTTGACACGGCGTTGACTTATGCCGCGCTTTGCAAAACAGCATGGTGGATTAAGCAGGGGAAGCCGTATTTTGCGACGCATCCCGACGCGGTTTGCCCGACCGATTTGCCAACGGTACTTGTCGATTGCGGTTCTATCTGCGATTGTATTGCGTCGGCAACCGGACGAACTCCCGATCGTGTTTTCGGAAAGCCGGACAGATCAATGATCGACGGTATTATGCACAAACACGGCTTGCAACCGCACGAAACCGGTATGGTTGGCGACCGGCTTTACACCGATATGGAAATGGCACGCCGCGCCGGAGTGATCGGTATTCTTGTTCTCAGCGGCGAAGCAACCCGCGACGATCTCGAAAAAAGCGGCTTATCGCCGGAGTGTGTTTTTGAAAATATTCTTGAATTGGCGAACGCTGTTCAAAAGACGTAATACAGCGAAGCCGTTTAAAAATTCAGCGAATTTTTGAAACTATATTGATTTTTTATGCAAGTTTGAGATAATTAAAAGGTTGTTAAAAATTTTTGTTATTTAATAATTGTAAACAACATTGATTTTTGAAACTACAAAATCTTTTTTATTAACAGAAAATCTCTCGTAATTTTAGCCGCGAATCCGCGAATGTTTACAAAGTAGTAAATTATAGAGCGACTCTCGTGTTCAATGGAAAATTTTGTTTACAGTTTTGATCTTATTGTCAATTCAAAAGAGGTAACTATGTCAATAATACTAACTGACCCAGCGGTCAATGAAGTCAAAAAAATTATGGAAGAACGTGAATTGGGAACAAACCCATTTCTCCGTATGTCAATACTTGGCGGCGGATGTTCCGGTTTGCAGTATTCGCTCGGATTTGATACGGAATTTCATTCAAAAAACGACGTCAAATACGAACAAAAAGACGGCGTTGCCGTTGTCACGCAAAAGAAATTCGATTTGCACTTGGAAGGAACGGAAATTGATTTTCTCAATACCGAATACGCTCGCGGTTTTTCTATCGAGAATCCTAATTACCCCAAAGAAGCGGGTTGTGCCGGTTGCGGCGGTCATTAGATTTTGCCGTTTTTTGAAAAAAGTAATGCGATGTCCTGCCCTCTTTGTCCAGAGTCCATTTTTGCCGAACCGCTTGATTCGGGGCGGTTGATTTTTCGAGAATTAACGCCGTTGTGGAGACAACTTTTTCTGCAGCAATTACAGGAGCAGATTATCGTTGCGTCGAAAAAACATAAAATTCATGAAAAATCACCACTTGCGACGTTGGTTGAGGAATCGTTGATTGTCGGTTCGACGGCGGAAATGCAAGAAGCGTCGCGGCGGCGTCCCGCATCGTTTGTTTTTGTTGAATTTATGCCGCAACATTACCGTGAATTAGTCGCGTCAATTCCGCGATTGCGACAAATATTTCCATCGTGGCGAATTGCAGTGATTTGTTTTGAGTTGCCGCTTATGCCGATTGAAGAATTTGAAATGTTTCATGCGGTTTTTGGCGAAGCCGGAGCAACAGCTGTCATTTCCGCTCGTACTGAATTATTGGCGATGATTCCTGCAGTTCTTTCACATTTTTCAAACATTCCGCAAAAACAAACAGAATGGCACAAAAATATCGTGGAACGATTCCCTTTCAAATTGTATTAACCCGACGTCCCGGTTGCTCGTTTGGATTGAGTATCCCTATTGGCAATACTTTAGCGGCGAAACCTATTTTTTTATTCAAACTGTTTTAAAACTCCCGAAACTACGGTATGAAACGCATCCCACTTGAAGTTTTGTTTTTAGACAATGGACAATGTATATTGTTCATCACGTTCCTAAATGTCCCTTTGAGAATGAAACAAGCGTTAAAATTACGTCCCACTACGTTTGCCGCAAAGAAAAAAAATATGTTGGGATAAAATCAACAAAAATTTTTCTGCGACGGATTGAAAAAGGCAAATCGTATGTGTTTAAGATAATTTTGTTTTGATTAGTAAATCGCTGTCCGTAACAATTTTGCATCATCAAAATGGGTTGCCGTCAATCCTTGTCTTAATATCATTTAAGGTGCGCGATGTCAGAAAATATCACCACCAGCAATCAAGCCAAGACGCCATACGTTGAAAATTCCATTCAGCAAGGGAAGAAAGACTGTCAACAAAACGCTCATTTTTCTACTCATGAAGAATCGCCGCTATTGCAAAAAGGAATTGCTTATCATGCGCAAGGCGATTTTATCAGTGCAATTTCTTCTTATCAGCAATTTCTTGAAACATCCCCTAATTCTATTGATACATGGTATCGGCTTTCATCAGCCGCGTTGAGTCAAAAAAATTATCCTTTGGCTCACGACTCAATTCATCACGCTTTTGAGTTATGTCAAGGCAAGCCGCCGCATCCGGCGTGGTTTGTTACTTATGGTTATATTCTTTGCGGATTGAATCGGTTGAACGACGCGATTATCGCTTTTGAAAATTCCGTTCGATTGAATATTTCTCAAGCGGACGGTTGGTGGGGACTTGTTACCGCTCTTTACGCTCTTAACAGACCTCCGCAGCAAATAGAAAACGCTTTAACGCAGCTTTTTTCCGTTGCGCCAAAACATTATGACGCGATTTTACTTTATGCGGAACTCTGTCAAAAACAGCGACGTTATCTTGAATCCATAGAACTTTTCAAAAAAGCGTTGGAATTATTGCCGGAAAATACTTTTTTGCACGAACGAATTATTCATGCGTTCGCGTCGGGCGGAAAGCATCAGGAAGCTCTTGATTATTATCGAGAACATGTCGAACATGAAAGCGACACGACGGAATTTCATCACACGCTCGGAACGATTTACGGAGAAACGGGAGATATTGAAAAGTCTAAACAACATTTTCAACGTTCCTCGCAGATAAGCGGCAATCATATTTTTCGTTGGAAACATCTTGGATATTGTCCTGTTTATTTTGATAACGCGACACAAATTGATGAATATTGGACGCAGCTACATCATGATCTCGACGAGGCGATTGCGGAATCGCCGGTTTACGACTGGCGACGGCTTCCTTATGACGGTTTTACTCCGTCGTTTCATCTTCCGCACCATAACCGTTGTTGCAAAGAAATCAAAGAAAAATTTGCAACGCTTTTCGAGAAATCATTTTTCTTCAAACGCCCTCCGTTGCGTTATTCCCAACGTTCCGACGGTAAAATTCGCGTCGGTTTTTTGGTTACGGCAGGACATGAAGGCGGTTTCTGCCGAATGATGCGCGGAATCATGCAAGGTTTGAATCCTGATCGGTTTGAAGTATTTCTTTTCTATAATAAAGATTTTGCGCATTGGTTCCGCCATTTAACGGGCGCGAATATTCGGCATGTTCCATATTACTGGGATTTTGAACAAGCGGTTCAAAAGATTCGGGAAACCTTATGCGACGTGCTTTATCATTGGAAAGTTGCCGCCGATACTTGGAGCATGTTTTTCCCGATGACTTATCTTGCTCCGATTCAATGCACGTCTTGGGGAACGCACGGTACCGGAGGAGTTTCTCATGTGGATTATTATTTAACGTGGAATGCGGCGGAAATTCTCAACGCACAAAATCATTACACAGAAAAACTCCATCGAATGTCTTTGCCGCCAAATATAGAATACCGCGAAGAACGACCGCAAAATGTCCGCCGTGAAAAATTAGGTTTACCTTCACAACACGCTCTCTATTTTTGTCCGCATCGTCTTTCAAAATATCATCCTGATTATGATTTTTATTTGAAAGATATTCTTACCGCCGATACGGACGGTTATATTCTTCTTTTATTCGGAGATTCAACTCAAATTTCTGAAAAAATCAAAGAGCGTATGAAAAGGAATATCGGCAACGACCTTTTCAAACGAATGATTTTTATTCCGCGTTTGGGCGTAAAATCGTATTATGAATATCTTTCCGCCTCAACTGTTGTTTTGGATTCGCCGATTTATGCCGGAGAACTGACTTGTTATGACGCCTTTTCCGTCGGCGTTCCCAGCGTGACGCGAACCGGCGATCTTTTGATTCAACGTTACACAACGGCGCATTATCAGGATTTAAAGATTAACGCTCCGATTGCCGCGAATCGGGAAGAATATGTCGAGTACGCAACTTGGATTGGAACGGATGAAGAATACCGAAACGAGTTGACAAGTCAGATTCGTGAAAAATATCCTTTGATGCTTGAAAAAGAAGGCGTTGTTGCGGAATATGAACGTTTTATCGAAGAAGCGGTCCAAACATATGAACACAAAGAAAATGTTTCTGCAATTGCCGTTGTGCCGCGAAAGCAACGTTCCGAAGAAGTGAAGAAAACTGCCGTTCCAATTGGCGACCTTGAAATCAATCTGACTTACGGGTGTAATCAGAAATGTAAATACTGTTCACATTTTTGCGGCTATAATACCGGAATCGAATCGGTTGAAAATATTCTTGCATGGTATAAGACATGGAGCATTAAAGTGATTCCTAAAAATCTTCGTCTCATTGGCGGAGAACCGTTACTTCATCCTGAATTGGAATTTTTGATTCGTGAAACCGACCGCGTATGGTCAAAAACGAGGGTCAATCTTGTCACCAATGGTCTTTTGTTGAATAAAATTTCCGACAAAATAATTCAGGCGATTATAGAAACGAACGCATTTGTTTTTGTTTCTTGTCATTATAATGCCCCAGAATACTTGCGAGAATTTCATAAAGGAATCGACCGATTGATTCGTTCCGGCGTTAGTCATGCTGTTTATACCAGTTACCGAGATTGGCGAAAGGTTTATCACATTGATTCTTGCGGTAAAATTTTGCCGTTTCAGAGCGTTCCTGAAAAGGCATGGCAAAACTGTATTGTCAAAAACGCTTGTCCGTCGTTGATGAACAATACTGTTTTCAAATGTCAATATCTTGCGCATGTCGTACGAAACCGAAAATCGGGACTTCTCGGCGACGAATGGCGGCGAGCAGACGATTATCAACCATTGCCCCCAACCGCATCCAGTGAAGAAATATTGTCACACTTAAATTCAGAATGGATTCCAGAATGTAGTTTATGCGCGGAGCGTTATGAATATGCCAGTCTTGCGGAAAAGCGGGAATTACAGGAAAAAGGATAGAATAAAGGAAAACATTCATGAACTTTGAAAAAGAACATGCCAATAAAGTTTCGGGACGGATTGTCGGAACAGACGGTTTGTTGATGGAGATTTTTGATTCTTCCGATAATAAAATCAATTCAAAGTCAACGCCGACTTCGCAATCCGCAAACGATTTCATCAATACGGAACGTCCCGTTGACGTGCGTAAAATCAAGCGTGAAAAGTATGTTTATTCTTCTTATGCGGAAACGCCTGAGTATGAATTAAATTTGTTTTCGCGTATGATGATTACGCTGTTTATCGTTGCGTCGCTTTGGGGCGGCGCTTGGTTGTGGTTGAATTATCAACGCAATTCTATCGTTGATTTGTTGGAAGCGAATACGCGAACAGTCACGCGATATGAGACGAAAAATATTGAGGATATTCGCGAAAACGATGAAGTCCTGGCGACTGATCCCGAAACCGGCGAAGTTGTTAAATGCCGAGTAACGAAAGTTTTTGTGAATCGCGCCGATGAGATTCACCGTGTAACGATTGCTTCCGGTCATTCACAACAAACATTTGGAGTTACCGCAGAACATCCGTACTTTGTCATTCCGCGTCATGACCAAGAGGCATGTTGGGATGACATTCTAAATCGCGCGATTTCTTTTGTCGATTCGCTGGAAGATGAACCGGAAACCATCTTTTTTATGACAGCTAGATATGGTTCCGATTGGCAAAAAAAATTGACTCAAGCCGGTAAAAAAGTTAAAGGCGCTGGTTCTGAATACAGCCAAATTCTAAAGTATTTTAGACATTTTGAATGAGGTAAAATAATCGTGTATAAAATAACAGGAAACGAAGAAATTGAAATTATTGGAATAAGAGTTTTATCTGACATAACATTTCCTCAAGTATATACAATTTATATCGGTGAAGAACGCCCTATTTTTTTTAACAATAGACTTATTTTGTTTGGAAATATAGAAAATGCTGAAAAAGCTATAAAAACTGCGAACTGCGGTGCAGAGCGCCTTCTTACTTCTCCTTCACGCGAGCCAAGTTATATATTTGATTTTGTTAAAGTATTTGATGAATTATCTTGTAAAAAGAATAAAATAATTCATTATGATGGATTCGTTTCATGTTTAAATTTATTAGAAGATTTTTATTTTAATACTATGAAAAAATCAGAACGTTTGAAAGATATATATTTTTTGAAAATTTTTTCCGCATCATTTTATTTTTTTGAACATAAGGAAATAACCCCTTTTTTCACACGAGAAGGTTATGAGAGAAAAGAATTGTTAGATTCGATTGCGTATGTGATAGGAAAAATTCTTTTAACCGCTAAATATATTGTGTAATGAAGAAATTTTACATTTCCATCAAAAAAATCAACGATCGCCTTGTTGGTTATGTAAAAGGAATTGTTAATCTTTTATAATTAATTACTAAACTTTTGCAAAATCCCCAAACGTGTTATCATTAGCGGCGTCAGGACTAGTGAACCCCAGTTAAAAAAAATTATTTCAAAGTGGGAAGGGATTTGCGGCATGGAAATTAAAATCTCATTGTCTCGAAAAAAAAAGACATTAGAAGGATATTCATGGAAAGAATATTCACTAAAACAGGAAGAATATTTCGATCTTGATATGCTTGAAGAAGATGAAAAATTGGATATTGATTCAATTCCATTATATTCTCGCACGATTGATTATCTTTACAAATTCGAAAAGGAGAATTTTAAGGAAGAAGACATTGTAGAAACTAAAATTATGTTGTCATATCGCACCAAAACAAAGATTTTGTCTGAAAAATTATGGAATGATGGCAATAATTGTCTTATTGAAAGAATGGATTTATATCCTGATTATTATTTCAATTTGTTGATTATTGGGACACGCGTTGGAGATAAGTTTGATGAGACGATTCGTATCGAAAAATCTGTTGGTATGGAAACATTTGATATTGTTATGCACAGCATATCAGACGCAAAAACAGAAGATTTGATTTATTCTTATTCAGGCGAAAAGTATAAAACTACATAACAAGTTATACGGAATATTTATGATAAAATTTAATGATCAAGATCAATAATTTGTAACTATTCAGTTGCCCAAGCCAAATACATCCGCTAACTCTGCGCGGCAACTGTATAATGATCCGTAATCGAACGGCTTTACCATTGCCGCCCTTATTTATCGCTTGTAATCCATCATCTAAAACATAAGGGCGCATTTGGGAAGCGTTGTTGGCTACTAAGGGAATTTTATAAATAAGGGTGCTGCAATAATAATATTTTCCGGCAAAATGGCATGTAGTACGAAATTCCTCAATCTTCTCTTGATATAAAAAATGTCAAGTGAAATTGCGTGACTTTGTACTACATTCTCACTCGCAAAACTTATGCTATAATTCTTTTTTACTAAAGTTTCAAAAGTTTTCTCATCATGCACATCATGTCTCAAACATTTTTAACGCTGAATAACGCCGCGATTGATTTACAGCAAGGGCTGAGCGAAGAACAAATCAAGCAATCCGCAGAAAAACACGGTCGTAATATATTGACTCCGCCGGCAAGGGATGCTTGGTGGAAATTGTTGCTTGAAAAATTTGAAGACCCGACGATTAGGATTTTAATGGTTGCCGCTGTTGTGTCGATTGCTATGACCTCGCTTGAAAAGTTCGTACTACATCACGAAAACGCGAGTTTTATTGATTCTATCGGAATTATTTTCGCGGTGGCGTTGGCAACGCTTGCCGGATTTTTCAGTGAAATAAAAAGTGCAAGAGAATTTGAGCTTCTCAACAAAGTCAAAGACGACATCCGTGTCAAAACGCTACGCGGCGGGCAGATGACCGAGATTTCTATCAACGATGTTGTTGTCGGCGACGTGGTCTATCTTCATCTTGGCGATAAAGTTCCCGCCGACGGCGTGGTGCTGGATTCGCTCGGTTTGCTTGTCGATCAATCAGTGATGACCGGCGAATCTGTTCCGGTGGAAAAACAGCCGCCGCATGATTTTGCAGCGTCTCTCTCCGGCAATTTTCACGATTCGTTACAAAACGCGGACGATCAAAATTGCGTTTATCGCGGAACAATGGTTTCCGACGGTCGCGGACGTTTTCTCGTGACGCAGGTCGGCGACAAAACGCGGCTCGGACAAATTGCGGCAAGTCTCGGTTCGGCGGAATCCGACAATAATACGCCGCTCACGCAAAAATTATCGAAGCTCGCCAAACAAATTAGCTTGATCGGCATGACCGGCGCGGCGGTCATTTTTCTTGCGATGGCTTTTTTCGCGTTTTGGAGTTGGACGCCGGATTGGACGCTTGGAACGCTTGCCACTTTCATTCCGTTGCTGAAAGGGATTTTAACGGCGTTTATAGTCGCGGTAACAATTATCGTTGTCGCTGTGCCGGAAGGTTTACCGATGATGGTGACGGTCTCGCTCGCGTTAAACATGATGAAAATGGCACGCGAAAATTGTTTGATTCGCAAACTTGTCGCGTCGGAAACAATCGGATCAGCAACGGTCGTTTGCTCCGATAAAACCGGTACATTGACGCAAAACCGGATGACGGCAACGTGGATTTTCGCCGATATGAAAGAGGTTTCCGGCGACGATTGCGACGCAATCAAACAACTTCCGGAATGGGAAACGCTTGTTGATTTGATTTCCGCAAACAGCGAAGCGTCGCTGCATATCGACATAAAGAAAGATAACGTGAACATTCAAGACGTGGGCAATCCGACGGAATGTGCGTTGTTGCGGTTGCTGTATGACGCCGGAGTTGATTATCAGCGGCGTCGGAACAAAAATCCGCGTCTTTGGGAATTGAGCCATAATTCTCAAAGGAAAATGTCGTTGGTTGCAGTCGAAAAACACGGAGAAAACAATACGGAACAACGCCACATAAAAACCATTTACGCCAAAGGCGCGCCGGAACGTTTATTGCAATGTTGTTCGCATGTGATTGCGGACGGCAAGCGGGAACCGATTGAGCCGTATCGCACCGCGATTGAAACGGCGTTAATCAACGCGCAGAGCCGTGCGCTTCGCGTGATTGCGTTCACCATGAAAGAAGGAAACGGCGAAAGCGTTCAGGAAGAAAACGCGGAACGTTTCACGGATTATTGCGATAACACGCTTTACGCATTGATCGGCATTACCGATCCGATTCGACCGAAAGTGGTTCAAGCAGTGGAAACGTGTCACGAAGCCGGCGTGAATGTCAAGATGATTACCGGCGACGCAAAACTGACGGCGGTTGCGATTGCTAAAGAAGCGGGAATTTTGAGCGACGTTTATCAAGATAACGATCTTGAAACGCAAATTCAAAACGGTCAGGTTGTATTGACTTCGGAAGAATTAGCTGCGCTGGACGAGGCAAAACTTGCAGAAGTGATTCCGCATCTTCGCGTTTTGGCAAGATCAACGCCGATGGACAAACTTCGATTGGTCAAAGCCATGCACCATCAAGGCGAAGTCGTCGCAATGACCGGCGACGGAACCAACGACGCTCCGGCGTTAAAATTTGCCGACGTGGGAATTTCAATGGGTATGACTGGCACGGAAGTTGCGAAAGAAGCGAGCGATATTGTTTTGCTCGACGACAACTTCAAAAGCATTGTCACCGGCATTTGGTGGGGACGCACGCTTTATCAAAACATTCAAAAATTCCTGCAATTTCAGCTTTCTGTCAATTTTGCCGCATTGACCTGCGCGTTGATCGGACCGTTTATCGGCATACCGTTGCCGCTTACTGTTCCGCAACTTCTTTGGATCAATATCATCATGGACACATTCGCCGCGCTCGCGCTCAGTACCGATCCGCCGCATCCCGGTTCGATGAAACGCAAGCCGATTGCGCGAAACGTTTCAATTATCACGCCGTCGATGGTCTTGACGATTTTATTGAGTAGCGTTTATCAAGTGATCATTTTGTTTGCCGCGTTGTCCTGCGGTTGGTTTCTTGACGCGGAACATCATTTCCGGTTTCATCTTGATTCCCGCGAATCGGAAAACGTACAGGCGTTGACTGTTTTTTTTACGATCTTTGTGATGTTTCAGTTTTGGAATATTTTCAACAGCCGCTCGCTTCGTTATGAAGAATCGCCGTTTTCGCTTTTGCATAAAAACCGATTGTTTCTGATGATAGTCGGAATCATCGCCGTTGTGCAAATCGGAATGGTTCAAGCAAGCGATTACTTAGGAATCGGCGTCATTTTCCGAACAAACTCGCTGTCGTTCCACCAATGGCTCGGAATTGCGGCGTTGACGCTAACAATGATTCCGGTCGGCTGGTTCATTCGTTTTTTTGTGCACCAAAGATACTGTACCACGTCCTAAAAGGACGTTTTACAAATTATTCTTTGTAGGGAACTTCTAAAAACCTCTTCCTAATACCAGCAAACCCTTATTTATAAAATTCCATTATACTCCTCGCACTTGAAATTTCGACTTTTCAGACAGTGTTGATCGTTCATCACGTCCCAAAAGTCCCTTTTGTCCCTTTTTTGATGAAAGACGAATTTTAAAGTGTGAGAAGTATAGTAGCCCAAATCGCACCAAGAGACTCGCCCTTATTCCCTGACCGATCTTATAGTTTGGAACTGGTATGAGTCTCGTTCATACGATAAACTTCGACAAAATTGCCAGGAAAAATTTCAGGATGCAACGCAAACTGTTCGGCAAACCATTCCCGAAAAAACGTGGAATCGTCTATAATTTTGGGATAAGCGTCTTACGTAATCGGAAGACGTACTGTACAATGCTTTCTCAATGTTTTGTTTACGAGCAAAATTCCTGACCGTAGCATGGGCGTCTTTCAAAATACATAGTATGGCATTTCAAAAAATTAAGACGTTTCCAAAAACAAAATAAGCAGATATTTTTTATACTTCCCAAAAGTGACTTTAGGAGCATGGTGAACGAGGAACACTGTCTTGAAAAACGAATTTTCAAGCGGGAGGAGTATAGTTGAACATCGATGTTTTTTCTGTTATAATATTAAATTGGTCATTACGAATAAATAATTGAACAGCTAGTAGAAAAGATTTTTATTCATAATTACAAGCCCTTCGTGGTGAATAAAAATTTATCGTCTTTTTGAGTAATCAATAATTATCAAAAATTTTTCAGGGGATATCTAAAATGAATAGTGTCGGAGAATGGATAAGCGGTCGCGTTTTTAATTACGTGCACGGCAATAATTTAGTTTACAATACATGTTGGGAAGATCCGCGACTTGATAAGACAGCGTTGGAATTAACGCCCGATGATTCGTTGTTGGTGATCACATCCGCCGGATGTAACGCTTTGTCGTATGCGTTGACCGGACTGAAACATGTTTATGCGGTCGATATGAACCCGCGTCAAAACGCTTTGCTTGATTTGAAAATCGCCGGAATCAAAAATTTGGATTACTGGACATTTTTTCGAATGTTTGGAATCGGACGTTTAGACGGCGTGAAAGCGGTTTACCGTGCGAAACTGCGCAATAGTTTAAGCGATTGGTCGCGGAAATATTGGGATAAAAAAATCGTCAAGTATTTCGGCGGAAAATGTCGAAGTTTCTATTTTTGCGGTACATCGGGCACGTTTGCGCGGATGTTCAATATTTATCTGGATCGAGTTGCGAAAATTCGACCGGAAGTGAACGCGATTCTCGAAGCGAAAACCATCGACGAACAAAAAGAAATTTGGTACGACAAAATTCGCGAGCGGCTTTGGTCGCGGTTGGTCAAATACATGATGGATCGAGACACAACGCTTTCGATGCTTGGCGTGCCGCGAGCGCAGCGGATGCAAATTGATAAACAATATGAAGGCGGAATTGTCCGGTTTATTCAGGATTGTCTTGACGCGATTTTTGCGGAACTTCCGACTTCGGACAATTATTTTTGGCATGTTTACGCAACCGGAAGTTACACGCCGACCTGTTGTCCTGAATATCTTGAAGAGAAAAATTTTAATCTGCTGAAATCCGGTCTCGTGGATCGCGTTTCAACGCATACCGACACGGTGGAAGGTTTTCTACAGAAAAATGACGTAACGATTTCGCGTTTCGTTTTGCTTGACCATCAGGACTGGCTTTCCGACCGTTATTACGACGCGCTAGTCGCCGAATGGGACGCGATTCTCAAACGTGCGGCGGATCAGACGCGAATTTTATGGCGAAGCGGCGGACTTTGTACGGATTACATCGACACGGTCCCGGTCGAAATCAACGGCGAAAAGAAAACGCTCAATGACATTTTAGTTTATCACAAAGACCAAGCAGCGGAACTCCACAAAAAATGCCGCGTCCACACTTACGGCAGCTTTTATATTGCAGATTTGAAAAGATGAACCGAATATATACTTCTCGCACTTGAAATTGCGACTTTGTTAAACAATAGGGAACTTCTAAAAACCTCATTTTCAACAAATATGACCGTTGAACAATAAGGGTTTACGAATATTTGGAGGCGGTTTTTGGAAGTTCTCTTAATGCCGACGTCTTCATTGGCTGGTTATCCGAACGGCTTTACTATTGCCGCCCTTATTTATCAAGTTTCCCTTAGTAGCCAACCAAGCCCCCAAACGCGCCCTTATGCCCTTATTTATAAAATTCCCTTAGTAGCTTCGAATTGCACCAATATGCGCCCTGATTCCCTTATGTTTCGTTTCATTTTGGTAACAATCCATCCTCTAAAAAATAAGGGCATAAGGGCGCGTTTGAGGGCTTGGTTGGCTAATAAGGGAAACTTGATAAATAAGGGCGGCAATGGGAAAGCCGTTCGGGTAGCTCTACAGTTGACCAGTGTGAATGTATTTGGCGTGGGCACCTTTTTCGATTGAGTTTTCAAATAGTGTCCTCCAAAAACGAAATAATCAGGATAGTTACAAGATTTTCAAAGATTTCTGTAAGAAATCCGCAAAATAACTTTTGTTTTTTACTTTT
>JAIRYX010000386.1 GCA_031267635.1 Planctomycetaceae bacterium | reverse complement strand
TTTGACGGTTCGGCAAGCGGCGTCGGAAGCAGCAGCGACGTCTCGCATAGTTATAACATCACGGAAACCGATTCCGCGTGGAGTTATTCTTGCGGCAACTACGTTTCTGGGGGGAGTTCCGATTACGAAAACGGTTCCGGCGGCGACTCGAATCAATGGGCAAATTACAATTATTCCGCGTCATGGAGTTGGGACAACGAAGGCAATAAGTCCGCGTCGATCAGCAATCAAGTTTCCGGTCATCATGAGTCGTCGTCTTATTCCTACAAAGATAATTACTGGGAAGGATATGGTTGCGGCTGCGATTACAGTTGCACGGATGGATATTCGAACTCCACATCGTACACGCATTTGGATTACAACGATTCCATTCAACACACCGGCTGGAGTTCAAAAGGCGGCAAAACCACTTCTCCGTTCAGCGTTAAATGGAGTTCGTTTTACGGCAGTTACGACGACGGTTCCTCATCATGTTGCTACTATGGCGGCGGATGTTGCGGTTATGATTATGATTATTCGTATCAGGGATATAGCTTCTCCGCGCCGAATTTTTCCGTATCAATGTCGGAATCAACCTACAATGGCGAAGTATCCGAATCCAATGAAGTGTGGCATTCGGGACGAAGTAACTATTATTATTACTCCAATAACGGCTACTTGTACAGTCAAACCGCGCCGACTTCTCACATTCCCGCCGGCTCCAATCCGTCCGCCATCTCCGGCGCGGGACAAACAACGCACGTTACAATCCCAATCATCGAAACCGGCGAACCAAATTTTAACAATTACGCCTATGTCAATGTTGGCAGTATATTAGACGCGGCGTTTCCTGAACCGGAAATAACGCAACCGGTTTCAACGCTTGTTCCTTGCACTGAACTTGATAGTATCGGTTTTGCATTTCTAAAAGGTTTAGCACAAGGCGGCGTTAATACAATCAATGGACTTCAAGACATTGCTATCGGCACGATTAATCTCGGATTGTTTGGTGGGTATAATTTGACTTCATGGGTAGTGAACCAAGCGGGCGGAGAAAATCCTTATATTGGTATTCCGTCGCCGGATTGGTCACGCGATTTAATCACAGAAGAATATGGCGGAGCCGGAACATGGGGTGATACGCACGGCTGGAGTAAATTTTCAGGTGGAAATGGCGTTTTAGCTGCTTTTACAGGTGCTTCTCTTGCTGGAACTAAAGCGGGTAGTACAACAATGAGCGAATTACCCGGTTTCGCTTGGAATGAAGCAAAAAATACGATAAAATCTATCAAGACTTGGTTAAAAGGAGAAGGAAATGCGGGGAATAAGATAAAGACTAATTTGGACAACGAGATTGACTTTACTCCATTGACGAATCATAGCGTCACAACATCAAATCCAGGATATAAAGGTACAGCGAATTCAAGCATTGATATTTTGGATAGCAACGGAAACATTCAAACCCGCAGATGGTTTGGAAACGATGGCAAAGCTGTACGTGATGTGGATATGACTAATCATGGAAATTCATCAACGCACCCTGAGTGGCCACATGAACATTTTTGGCAATACGGACCGGATGGAAAACCGATAAATAGATAAGGAGATGTTAAAATGACATACAATGATTTTGTAGAAAGAGTTGGTTGGGGAGAAGAATTTACATTTGTTTACAACAGTGATCAATATTGGATCAGTCAAAATAAAGATGGACACTATTTAACAAGAATTAGAGATAGTTTCACACAGAAATTTTTAACGGTACCCGAATTATTTGAGAACGGGAAAATTGATGATAAATCAATCATTGAACTGTGGCATTATATAGGCGATCAGTTATAGTTACAGCAATTATTATATTTGCGTAGTCGATAAATGATTATGTTACAATTTGAAGTGACCGAGAAAGACCGCCAGTACGGTTATGACCAAGCCAAATTCTTTGCTGATATTGGCGTTAATTCAGGACTTACTGCCGCGACACTTGGCGTTGGCTGTCCTGCGTCGCAAAGCAGCAATCTTGCTGCCGGTGCGGTAACGGCGTATGACGCTTTGCAATTCGGTAATTCCGGCGCGGACATTCTGCGCGGCGGTTACAACATGGTTCAAAACGGCGTTACAACAGAAAATGTAACACAAGTTTTAACAGGCGCATTAGGTTTTGTAGGAGTTTTCGGGAAAAGCTGTTTCACCGCAGGAACGCAAATTGTTGTCGGTGCGGAATACAACGAAGAGCTTAATACAACGGTTTATGTAACAGTCAATATCGAAGATGTCAAAGTCGGTGATTTGGTTTATTCTTACGATACGATAACCGATGAAGTTTCGCAAAAAGAAGTTACGGATGTTTTTGTTAGAACAAGTAATCACATCAATTACTTGACGATAGTTGATGAAAACGGACACGAACAAATTATTGAAACAACAGATTCTCACCCGTTCTGGGTTGTTACGGATGAACCTGATTTATCACGGGCAGCAAGAGACATTGTTGACGAAAACGGCGTAATTCTTTACCATGAAAATCTTGAATCAGGTCAAAACGGTTTTTGGGTCGAAGCAAAAGACCTAAAAGAAGGTGATGTATTTCTCGGTGCGAATGGAGAATTGTCAATTCTTGTTTCAACAGAACGTGTAGAATTTCCAGAAGGAATTACGGTCTATAATTTTACTGTTGATGGGAATCATGATTACTTCGTGATTGCAGAAACAGATGAGTTCGGGCAGACGTGTATTCTGGTACATAATGCCAATGGTTCTTATACCATTACTCTTGATAATGGAATGAAATATCATGGTAAAGGAGGAATGAAACGAGCAGAAGATTCTGCTAAACGCATTGAAGACCTCCATTCTGTTGAAAGAACTAATATTGATTGGACTGACGCAGCCTCGACTAAACAATCGTTTATTGATGAAGCTATTAGAATTAGTAAAGATGGTGGTGTTGGTTTAGAGCATGGAAACTATAATAAAATAAATTCGCCAGGTGAAAAATTTCGCTACAAAACGGTAGAGGAATAAAAAAAACAAAGGAGGATCTGAATGATTGAGATTATATCTTATCCTATGCCCGATTATCAAGTTGGGGATAGTAGAAAATATGTTCAATATAAAATGCTCACTATGAGTTTTAACGATATTGATGAAGCAATTGAAATTGTTAAACAAAATGAAATTGACATAATTCGCATTTCACCACATCATGGTTTTACTAGGGGAAATTTGGATTTTATATTGAGCATGAAAAATCTTTTTGGAATCGATATTTTTGATTCAAAAAATATTGATATATCCGCAATTGAACGTTGTGATCATTTGAAGTTTGTCCGTATCGCACAAACTCCTCAACCTGTGAATTTATCGCATTTATCCGGACTTGTTCACTTAGTAGTTTCTTGGCATCATCACATGATATTACCACTACCTCAAAAATGTAATTTAAAATCACTTTTCATAAGCGGCTATAATTATAAAACATTAGAATCTATTCCGTTTTATAATAGTCTTATTGCTTTATCTATGAACTTTGGTTCGGTAACATCATTAACAGGACTTGAACGATTTCAATCTTTGAAATTGTATCACCACTCATATGGAAAAAATTTATGTGACATACGTCAATTAACAAAGTTACCGTTATTAAAAGATATTGAATTAGATCATTGTAAAAAAATTCAGATTGAAGGCATATTAGAACAATGTAGAAAATTAAAGATCTTAAAATATTTTTCTTGTCCCAATTTACCAAGCCTTTCATTTTTACATAAACTAAAAGACATTGAGTTTTTTAGTTTCTCGAATATAGATGTTAAAGATGGTGATATGACACCACTTCTCAAACTCAAGTATTTTGGTTTTTATCCGAACAAAAAACATTTTTCACATACCTTGGAAGAAATTAGAAAGATTCAACAAAAAAACGATTTAAGTACTACATCAACAAATGACACTAATAGTGGTTTTTATACGATTACTTTTGATAATGGAATGGAATATCATGAAGAAGGTTGTAAGAGTAAAATTAATACATTTGTGAAAAAAATCGAAAATGAATTTCAAACAAAATGTGCAAGATTACAATGGTCGGCTACAACACCTTCCAGCGATTCTTCCTGACATGGATTAAATTATTTTGATGTACTGCGTTTGTCCAATACCTTTGAAAAGTCTTGATATTTTCGGAATGATAATTGAATTGGGGACAAATTTTAGAAAATGTTGCAAAAAAATGAAGTGAATTATTGTTTGAATAATATTCAAAGACAACAAAATAATTCAGATGAGTTTACCATTCATAATTATTATCACTATGATTCGTCGGAGGATTATAGTTATGGCTTTTATAATTCGTCGGTTGCGGGACATGAAGAATCGAATACCGACCGCACGCGCGATGATGTTTGGAACGTGAGTTTTTCGGTGGTCAATAATAAAGTTGTTCGTGAAACGGATGGCGAGATAATTATTATCGTTGATGAATCGTCTTATTTTTCAGAATCGGGCGAAAGTCATGAAAGTACCAACACGTCTCAAAATGTTGTTGCCAATTATTATCAATCTTACAACGGAACGCAAACGTCGCACTTTGAACGCGACGCGGTTAAGTCTAATTCCGGCGAAAAAAGTTATTATGAAAAAATCACGGCGAATTGGACACGCCATTCCGACGCAAACGGCGACTTGTCTTATTTAATTTCCGCCGATTCGGATATTGAAGTCGCGGCAAGCGGCGATTATTCATCGTATTTGCGGGAATATTCCAATAGCGAGTTCAACGGCAGTTATAGTTCCAGTTATTATGGCGGCGGTTGTTGCGGATATAGTTGCGGTTATTCTTCCTCAAACAGCGGCTCGAAACATACGTATTCGGAAAACGAGCATGTTATTGATGTTTCTGAAAGTTATGAATCGTTGTTAAATGAGAGTCGCCACTCGGACGGCGGCGCGTTTTATCGCGTTTCATTTGACGGTTCGGCAAGCGGCGTCGGAAGCAGCAGCGACGTCTCGCATAGTTATAACATCACGGAAACCGATTCCGCGTGGAGTTATTCTTGCGGCAACTACGTTTCTGGGGGGAGTTC
>JAIRYX010000352.1 GCA_031267635.1 Planctomycetaceae bacterium | reverse complement strand
GCGGTACCGACACTGCCGTCTTTTGAAAATAAAATGGTTTCTTTCGTCGGGTAAAGCGATTTGAGCAATGCGCTGTTTTCGTTACAATAACTGCCTGACAAATATTTATCAGGCGTGGAGATTCCAAATTTGTTGTAATCGGAAACGCGAATAAATGGTAATCCTTCATCGGAATAAGCATCCGAACCCGGCTCGACAGATTTTTTAATGTTTACCAGATTTCCTAACATGTCATATTGTTGCTCTTTTATTTTAGCAGTTATTTCCTCATACTTAGGCTGATAATATTCCGCATCCAAACGTCCTGTTGCCAGAAACGATTCTTTGAAACTTTTGATATTTGTCCCCATCTGCGAAGGTTGAAAATCTTTTAATCCTATCGTTTCCAACAACAATTCTTCGGCTTGATGGTAAAGAAGTTGGGATTGTTCACGGTTATTATTTGCCAAACAAACCATTTCATCTATTTTCTTTTGAAAGTAAATGGATAAATTTGCTATTTTTAGTATTTTAATTTTATAAATGAACAAATTTAATTGAACATTTCCCGTACTTTCCCGCAATGTTTGAAAGCGACCATATTTAGATAATAGAAATGTAGAGACATAATTTGGCAAAAATTGTTTGCTATTAATCCGAATAATACCAACGTGCCTGTCGGAATTTGCAGGTAAATCAGACAATTTTACAACAGCACAATTGCCAATTGTTCCAACTGTTGAAATAATTACATCATTGACTTGTAAGGCAGTTCTTGGATTTTCCCCGTGTGATTTTTCAGAAATAAATACATTCCTTGAAAAATCAAAATAGTTTTCTCTCGGCGAAGTTGCCGAAACTAATTTTACATTACTTTTTTCAGAATAATCAATTGCAGTATGTATGCCATCTGTTACAAAAGCAAAATTCTTTATTCTTTTAAAACCAACTTTATTCAATTGATAGTTCAATTCAAGGTTTTTCTTTGAATAATACTCCGCATCAAATCGCAATTCGTAATTCGTAATTTTTAATTTGCTCAATAACACCTCGCTCACTTCCAGCCCTTCCAACAATTCCTTATATCTGGCTTCGTCGAAAGGGCTACTCAAAAAAAACTTAGTTTTTCCTTTTTTGCAAATTCAATAAATGCTTCCGCAATTCCGTCGCTTGTAATGCCTTCGTGATTAAACAGGTCGTGTTTTACGATCAAATGTCCGTGTTCGTCGAGAACAAATTCGTCCGGTCTTTTGACGTTTTGTTTTTTGAGATCGCGGTTACGTAAATAAATTTTTTCGCCGCTGTTGTCTTTGCTTGGTTCCTGCATCGTCGCAAAGAAAATCGGGTAATCTTCGCATTTTGGACATAATTTATCGTCCCATTTTTGTACGAATAATACGCTTGTTTTTGTACCGGTATGCGGTTTGAAAACGTTACCGTGTAATCCCACCACCGCCATAATCCGGCAACGCTCCGCAATAAATTCACGGATTTGTTTATCGCTGCTGTTATTGAAACGTCCTTGCGGAAGAACAATCGCCATGCGTCCGCCGTCTTTTAAGAAGTCAAGGTTGCGTTCGATAAACAGAATATCTCTGCCTATTTTGCTTGGTTTTTTTCCCGCCGCATTTCTTGCAATACCGTGACAGGAAATAATCACCTTATCCTCAATATCGCCGGCAAAAGGCGGATTCGCCATCAATATATCAAACGTAAATTCTTTATTGTCATCGGGGTTCTTCCGGTAATTGATAAAACGCTGAAAACCTTCATTATTATTTTTTTGCCAGTCCAAGTTTTTAATATCCTCGTCCCACCGCGTATAATCAATCGTATTCAATTTTAAGACATTGCTATGCCCGTCACCCGCAATAATATTCAGCATCCGCCCCACACGAACAGAACGCGGATCAAAATCAATCGCAAAAATATGATCGCGTACATAATTTATTTCACGTTTTGAACGGGATGTGTTGGTAAACAGATTCGATTTATCGGGATTGATCGTTCCCCAAACATACAAAACGGTGTGCATGGGAAATCCGCAACTCCCAGCCGCTGTGTCAATCATCGATTCGTCCTTCTTTGGATTGAGCATTTTGACGCACATGTCAATCACATACCGCGGCGTAAAATACTGTCCCTTCGCCCCTTTCGCCGACTGAACCGACAAGTATTCAAAAGCGTCATCAACAACTTCAAGATTACTGTTAAATAGTTTTATGTCCTGTAAATACGACACGCACGACCGCAAATGAGACGGTTTCAATTTTATTTTTGTATTATCGTCAAAAATCCCTTTCCATTGTTTACAAGCGTCGTCGAACAACTGATCAATCCGTTTTTGAGTTTCGCTGTCGCTGCCCGTGTCGCGAAATTCCAGCTGGCGGAATTTTTTGTCATTAATCTCCTCTAATTTTTTATTGTCACGTAACAATGTCGCCATGGCATCGGCATCGTTCACACTCATATATTCATCATACAACTTGATAAAAAGCACCTTAAATATTTCATCAAAACTATCTTCGCCGGAATTGGCCATCACACGGTCTTCAAATTCTTGAATAACATCGCTCAACGATTTTTTTTCAAGACTGTCGTTTTGGTATAATTGCTTTATCGTATAATGAATATCCAATACTTCCGAAAGGGTTTGATTCGCTCTCGGTAAATACGTTAATTTGTTCAGAAAAGTTGTTTTCGACTTTTTATCTTGTTCCTTGTAATAACATTCAATATCCTTACCGTCCGTCCACACACCGATAGACACGCCGGAAAATTTACAATACGATTCGAGTTGTTTTTTACCTTCTTTTGCCGTCGGATTGGTCGGGCTTTTCAATTCCACAATAATATAAGGCTGAGCAGGACGCTCTTTCTCATACACCACGATGTCAGCACGTTTTCCGCTTGAACCCATCGTAACTTCGCTCTGAATCTCAAAATTAGCCGCGTCATAACCGTATTCCGTTATGAGTTTCTGTATGTACAACTGCCGGATAACTTCTTCAGGCGTGAGTTTTATTTCCTTTTTGCGAATCGGGCAGACAATGTAATAAGCGGTTTTTTCCTTCGCACCGCGTACAACGACGGCTTTTTCAAATTTTTGTATTTGATCCTCGCTAAACTGGGTAAGGTGGTAAAAAGAGTCATTAAGAATTTCGGCAAGTGTGATCATTTTGAAATTATTTTTGTTTGGGGGAACTTCTAAAAACCTCTTCCCAGTATCAGCAAGTCCTTATTTTTCAATGGTGGAATTTGTTGAAAGTGGTTTTTTTAGAAGTTCCCTTGGTTTAAACTGAACTTTTGCAAATTTTATAATTATTTGTATTAAAATGGGTTATAACAAAATTTATTAACTTTGTTATATTTTGACACAAAAATATTTTTTGTGTCTATGTTATGAAACCC
>JAIRYX010000235.1 GCA_031267635.1 Planctomycetaceae bacterium | reverse complement strand
AAATAACGCTCCGTGAGGCGTAAATCGCCTAATTCTATTTGAAAACCATACCGGAAATAATAAAAAATAAACAAAAAAATGCAATACCAAAATATCTAAACAATAATTTCCCCGACTATGCTACGCAATCGCATATTGCCAAAACTTGTGTTAATACTTTTGGTTCTAAACACCTCCTTCCCAATATCAGCAAGTCCTTATTTTTCAATAGTCGAATTTGTTGAAAGTGGGGTTTTTAGAAGTTCCCTAAAACTACTTTCAATTGATGTTTTCTCACAAAGGCACGAAGGCACAAAGAATTTATTTTTTTAGAATCCCTCGGTATGCTTGGTTGCTTTGTGAAAAACAGCTTTTAAAATGTGATAAGTATAAATCCGCACGGCAACTGGGATAACTACCGTCAATTTTGCCGGAAAATATTACTATTGGGAAATTCTAAAAACCTCATTTACAACAAATGTGACCGTTGAAAAATAAGGGTTTACGAATATTTGGGAGAGAGGTTTTTAGAAATTCCCTAAAACAAATTTAATGCAGACAACATAACCGGTTTGGTGATTTTGTAATATACTATTTTATGCCACCCAGCGGAAATATGAGACAATGCGGAAATTATTTTGTCCTTGATTCCCTCCAAAAACGAAATATTTAGGATTTTTTCTTGAAAACGCGAAGGATTCTAACAACGAGCATTCTCTCTTGCTGTGTTTTGTGGGAAAAAAAATTCAAAATTTCACCATTCGAAAGGAACAAAGACATGTCGATTTATACCAGAACCGGCGACAATGGAACAACATCAATCCTGTCAGGAGAGCGTGTTTCCAAAGCGTCACCGGAAATTGACGCGGGCGGCAGTATTGACGAATTATCCGCGTTTCTGGGGCTTGTACGGGCAGAAAAATCCAGAGAAGAATCATTAATTTTCGACATTCAAAAGACTTTATTGATTATCGGCGGTGAATTGGCGAAACTATCTTTGTGGGAAAACAACCGCTTGAATAGCACGGCAGCGCGAATTACTTCGGAACATGTCCAACGACTTGAACAGGAAATTGACCGTGTTTCATCAACATTACCACCGTTTCACGGATTTGCGATACCGGGCGAGAACCGCGTTTCGGCTTTGCTGCATGTTGCTCGCACTGTCTGCCGTCGCGCGGAACGTTCTTTGGTACGTTGGGACGCGATAAAACAGCACGAATATGCCACTCAAAACGACGTCGAGCCAAAACCCAATAGCGATTCGTCCCCAATGATTCCGCCGCTAATTTTACAATACCTGAACCGTCTTTCCGACTTGCTGTTTGTGTTAGCGTGCCATACGGCGCCATGAATAGTTGCCAAAAAAATAAAATACTACATGCAATTCCAGTCAATAGCGACTCATAAATTTTAGATGACGCAAGGTACTAGGTAATGTTACCACTCTCTTATTTGTCGGTATGATTTACCGCCTGCATCGCGGAGTATCTGTTTAATGTTTTCGTCTTTTGCTTCATCAAGTGCTGTACATTTTCCGTAATAGTCATTTTCATTGAGTATTTCATTAACATCTATTCCCTCTTGTTTAAGCGGAATACTCCTTATGACTCCTCCTTTGCGCATTCGTCGCCAATATTCATCTGCACCACTCTCCCCACTTTTATAATAATCCTGATCAGGAAAATTTTCTGTATAGCTGTAAGCATCTTTATTCGTCAAATAAAACTCCAATCCCTTTTCGTGTAAATATTTCATAATTTCAGGATTCGGATTTAATGCTGCATAATATATTAGATTGTCTCTGTGGGTTATTATTGTTTTAATGTCTGTTCCATTTTCATCAAGTTTATCAATAAGAAATTTCAAAACCTCTATATTGGGATTACAGCGTACGGCATAATGCAACGGCATTTCAAAGTCCTTGTTTTTTACCTTGCAGTCCGCCCCTTTTTCTATAAGATATTTAAGAACATCAATATTGGAATTTTTGGCGGCGTGATGAATCGGCATGTCGCCATGATAAGTACTAACTGCATCAATTTTTGCTTTCTTTTCGACAAAGAATTTTATAACTTCAACATCAGGATTTTCTGCACTTCTAAATATCGCAGAGCGTTGGTATTTATCAAGAACATAAAACTTCGCGCCGTTTTCTATCAGAAATTTTATAACGGTTAAAGAATTATTTGCCGCCGCCCAATGCAGCGGCGTCTCGCCGTAGTTATCCATTACGTTAACTTCCATTCCCTGTTCTAAAAGGAATTTCAGAACGTGAGTATCGGCATTATACTTTGCTACATAATGCAGTAATGTTTTGCCGTCCATATCGGTTTTGCCGACAGATACTGAACTGTCATGAACGGAATTTATCAGTTCATTCAAGGGTAATTTTGATAACCGGACTATCTCAGCATCTTCATATGAGTAGCTAGGAAATACCTGTCCCATTATCATAAATGAACAAATAATACCAGCGGAGTAAAGTGAAACGATTCTGATTTTGTTTGAATTAAAAATTCTCATAGTAATTTTTGAGGTTGAAAAATTGTTGATTGAAACAACGGTTAGTAAAAAGGATAACGTAAACGAGTTTTTATAGATTCTTGTTTGAATCATTTTTATTTTGTGTTTTTGGATTTTTGGAAATATGCTTTTTCTAATAGAGAACGTTTTTCTTCTGAAATTGCAATTTCAAATGGCGCGTGTGCATGTCCGTTACGGTATGCGTGCTTACGCTCATTATTCAAGGGAGCAATCGGTACTGATGTGGCACCAAGCAGTATCTGTGTTTGAACAAGTTCGGATTCTCTCTTATCAATATCTCTTAACAGTTCGTAACATCATTGCTTTTAATTGTAGGATCAGCACCTAATTTTAATAGAAATTCAATTACATCTGTACCTGTTTTAGGACTTGACGCGGCAAAGTGCAATGGAACAAAACCCCATTGTTTTTTTGCTTTTGCATTTATATCAATTCCGTTTTTTACAAGATATTTTATTAAGTCAGTATTACCGAAATCGCACGCTTTATGCAACAAGTTCGTACCATTGTTTTCGTCGTTCTGATTGATATTCATTCCCTTTGATTCAAAAATTTTCAATACCTTGACAGCGTTAGGGTTCTCTACCGTCTGGAAAATTATGTCGTCTTTAATTTTAATACCGTTTTGGATTAACAAATCCAGTGTTTCAATGTCTGAACGGTATACTGCCCACAATTCTACGGGATCTAAACAACCAGTGGAAACAACTCTTGCCCCTTTTGAAATTAAGAACTTAATAAAGTCGCATTTCGCATATCCTCTAATTGCTGCAAGAAGCGGACTTCCCAAACGCTTCGAATCTGCGCGAATATCTAATCCGAGTCCGAGCCAAAGATTAACCAATTCTACGTTTCCTAGGAAGGCAGCCTGGTGAAGCGGTGTCACGCCATCCTTGGAAACCACACGGTAATTCGCTCCGTTTTCAAGTAGAAACTCTGCCGTGCTGACATTTAGTGTCACGAAAACAGGGGTCTCTCCGCTTGAATCTTTTATATCAACATCCAATCCTGAATCTAATAATAGTTTTAATATGTCAGTGTTTTTATTTACAGCAGCAGCGTAATGAAGCAAAGACAAGCCGTTGCTGTCCTTGTAATTCAAAAACGATTTATCATTATCGAGCAGATTTTTAACCGCTTTCAAATCCTCGTTCTTAATCGCTGCAATAATCGGCGGATCATCGTCTTGCTCAACGGCTGCCGCAGTAGCCGACGTATCGTTGTTTTGCCCCTGTGATTTACCGCAACCGGCTATAACAAACACCGCTGTCAGCAAAGTCAATGAAAGAATAACGGAAAAACGTTTGGTAGTTTTCATTTGGGTTTTCATAATAAAGTTTCCTTTTTGTTAAAATTTATATAAAAATCAGTTTAATTCTTTTGTGTTCATTGTGTTAAAAATCATCGGCAATGAGCGCAAAGTGAATATACAACAAGTGTAAGCGACTCGAAGATTACAGAGAAATCTGTAAATTACAGAACAAAACGTTTTGTTTTGTGAAACAACACCTAGATAGAAAATTTGATATTTTATAATTTTACAAATTTTGATATTTTCATTTTACACTCCATTTATGCAAAGAGGAATAGAACTTAAAAATCCATTAAAAAAATCAGGCAGGGCAATTTTCCATTTTTTAAAAATTACCTATTTGATTAACGACATTAAAACAATAATTTAATTATTAGTAATTATTTTATAGTAAAGAAAAATTTTCACAATGGGGGGTATCATAAAGATTTTTCGTTTTACAAACTGATCTTCAAAAAATTCGCGAAAATTTACAAAATCTTACTTCGATAAAAAAGTGAAAAACGGTTCTTTGTCTTTCAGACTTTCGCATTTTACATCGCCGGAAGTGTTTCCGATGAAAAGAGTTTCGTTGTCCGGTGCAAAACTTACGGCAGTGATTCCCTTTGCCTGTTTGTCATAAACCTCACGAATAATTTTTCCGTTATTGGTATCCCAAACTACAAGTTTGCCGTATTTTTCATTGGCTTCTTGTATTCCGATTGCTAGAAATTTACTATTTGGAGAAAATTTAACGGTGCGAATCACGCCGTTAATTTCGCCAATATCTTTGAAATGTTTTTCTGTGGATATATTCCAAATTCCGACGTAACCTTGACGCGATGGGCAGGCAAAATATTGTCCATCGGGAGAAAAACAGGATTTTTCCGGCGTAACATAACTGGAATTATCCCATTCAAACTGAAAAACCGGTTTGTTTTCTTCGTTGATTGCCCAAATTGCCATGCGAGTTCCCAAAGCAGAACTATTACCCGGTTTTAAAGTTGTCGCAAACATATTTTTTACAAGAGAAAATGACAAAAATCTATCCACATTTTCAGGCAATTTTATATTTATTGTTTTATCTGTTGTTAAAAGCGTGTTTTTAATGATCCACCCGTCATTGGACAAACAAGCGACTAGCGTCCCGTCTGCTGATAAAAATTTGGGTTCTTCTAAATTTACAACTTGCGTTTTCTCATCTGTTAAACTGATTCTCGCAACGCCTGTATTTCCACAAGCAATAACATATTTGCTGTCGGTTGAAAATGTCGCGTTAAGACTTGCACCGGTTCTTTGTTTTAACACCAACGATGGATTTTTCTTTTCAATGTTATAAATTTCTAAAATATCACCGCTGAAATTTTCACCTTCTTGGGCTACAACATGTTGTCCTTGCAAAAGATATTTTTGGTCCGGCGAGACAGCAAGGATTTGAATTGGCGAAGCGTTATTTGATGGTGACAATTTTGTTATTGGAAGCGTTTTATTAATTGTACTGATAGAACGTGTTGTTAAGCCGCATCCTGTACAAATTAATGCGGTCAACAAAACTGCGTAATCCAACATTGTTCGAAATAGTATCACTATTTTTAAGAATTTTTTGATTGTCACTTTGAACATAACTGGTTTAATCTGACAAAAATGAACAACATTCCTGTAATTTGAATGAAACACCGATGAGAACGATAACGTTTTGTTGTCCGTGGGTCAAGGGGAATTTCTTTTTAAGCAAATGATGTATGATTTTCTGCGGAATTTTGAACAAAAATCTCTCAAAATGGAAAGAATATATTGAATAAAAAACTTGAGAAAGTATCTATGATTGACGACGACTTGTTATTGACAGATTTGATCCCAAAACGTTTGGGAACTTATTGGCTTTTGTTTTTTTTAGGCATGGGATGTGCTGTTCTGCTGGAATTTTGTTATTACAAAATTCCAGATTTGTGCGAAACGACCAAATTGCAAAAGCTGGCGGCATTTGATTTGTCCCAAAAAGATTCCATTGCGTCTTGGTTTATTACAATATCTTGGATTACTGCATCTTTATATTTTATTCTTGTTTATTTTGTTAGCTGTCACGATCAAGATTTCCGAAGATTAAGCGACATCTGGATTTGGGGCGCAATCGTATGTTTGTATCTCAGTCTTGACCAAACCGCTGGTTTACGCGAAATATTCCGTGATATAATGATACGTTGCACGGGAACAAATTTATACGGAAATGGTGATATTTGGTGGGTTGCCGCCTATCTTCTCATTTTCGGTATGATCGGAACTCGAATATTGACGGAAATTCGTCACTATCTTCCGGCATGTAATGCGTTGCTTATGGCGGGAATCTCTTTCATTGTTTCCGGATGCGTCAAATTAGAATTGATCCAAACCGGCGGGCATAGTACAAACGTTATGCTTTGTGTTGGTGCTGTGATTATTGGTTGTCAGTTTTTACTCCTTTCAATTACACTGTACGGGCGCAAAGTTGTCGTTACCGATCCGGAAACATATAATTATATGTATTCGTCGATTTGGCGAAAACTGTCACGGCAAGTTACGCCAACTCTTTACAAATACAATAATCCCGAGAGATATGATACATCAGGCGAATATCACCACTCCAACCTCCATTCTTCACGGCAACATTCTTCAGCAAAATCTTCACGTTTACCTTCTTCGGAATACTGGGAAGACGATGAAGAAGATACGGAAGAGCGAGAAACTAGCCGACGACGTCAAGAACGTCTCAATCAAGGTCGATTGAAAAAGAAGAAAAAAGGTGTATTTTACTAATCGTGTTACGCACGCACTGCACTTTTCCAAAAATTGATCTGCGAAGAAGGTCGGCATTCGTGTATAAATATGGCTGATTGTTTTCCTGCCTATAATTTTTTTTGTAACTATTCAGTTGTCCGAACAGCTTTATTATTGCAACTCTTGTTTATCAAGTTTCCATTAGTAGCCAACAAAGCCCTCAAAACACGCCCTTATGCCTTTATTTTTGAGATAATGGATTTTTATCAAAAAATTTGAACGAATAAAATGACGGCAACTGAATAGTTACAAAAAATCAACGAACAGTGACTTAATTTAAAAAACTTATGTGCGTAATATGAATTATTTTATCAAAACTACTACAAAGTCACTGAAATATCATTCGCACCAATAGGGGCGTTTGCGTTTTCTTTTTCTTTTTTCGGATGAAAATTCTACTTCAGGGACTTCACGTTTTGGTTGTAAAATTCAATTGTCGCCGTTTGCTTTCTTGCCAGCAGCATCTCACTTGCCGAAAATGTCCAACACATGACGTAGTTGAATCGTTTTTCTCATTTTAAGAAAGGGCAATTGCGCGACTTGGTAGTAGTTGATTGATAAACATTGGCAATTTGATTGGCGGCTTATGATTGGCACACATCGCAGGTGCGAACTTGCCAGAGGAGCATTAACGGCTTTAGCGAATTTACGCACGCTTTTACTTTTGACTTTCCTCAAGAACCTTAACCGCTTCTTTTGCGGCGGAAAGTTGTTTTTGTAAGTCGGCGAGCGAATCGCGTTCTTTGTCCAATACTTCTTTCGGGGCTTTGTTGACGAACGCTTCGTTGGAAAGTTTCGATTCTTTGGCTTTGATAAATCCTTCGAGCTTTTGAATATCTTTCGATTTTTTCGCAAGTTCCGCCGTTATGTCGATTAGTCCCGCTAAATCGACAAAAATTTCCACACCGGTGATTGCTACATTGGACGACAACGCCGGAAGTTTCACATTTTCTCCCCAATCGTCGGCAATCGCGCCTGCCATTGACTCGAAGTACGGCGTCATCGGCTTGAGAATTTCCGCTAATCGTGCGTCGCATTTAACGACAAAACGCATCTCTGTTTTCGGCGGCACATTTTGTCGTGAACGAACTTCACGCACCGCACGCAACACTTCTTGAAAACGTCCGAATTGGTTTTCGACGTCCGAGTCAATCGCCGCCGTGTCCGCTTCCGCCCATGCCGCAATCGTGATACTTTCCGCCGCGTCCGTCCATGCTGTTAATCCGCGTTTCGGAACAATTTCGTTCAGCCGTTGCCAGATTTCCTCCGTCACGAACGGTACAATCGGATGCAACAACCGCGTCAGCGTATCAAGAACATACGCCAAAATACGTTCCGCCGCAGGACGCAACGCCGGATCGGAAAGACGGTATTTGACCATCTCGACATAAAAACTGCAAAACTCGTCCCACGCAAAATCATAAAGCGTTCTTGCCACTTCCGAAAAACGATACGCTTCAATTTCCGCCGTTACTTGTTGCGTTACGGTTGCAAGGCGGCTCAATATCCACTTATCCTCCAGCAATAAGAGCGGAATTTGAAGCGTGTTTTCAGAGCGGATTTGGGAGTTATCTTTTGTTAAATCCTTTTCTTGTTGCGATTGAAAGAAATTTTCGCTATGAGTTTCCCGTTCCGCGCTTTCCGAAAGATTCATCATCACGAACCGCGCGGCGTTCCAAAATTTATTGCAGAAATTTCGCGCGACTTCAAAACGTTCGCCAATCACCGGCGCGGATTGCAACGCTTTGTCTTCTTCTTTTTCCGCCCATTGCGTCGCAAATTCTTTTTTACATTTCGGACACTGCACTCGCGGCTGAGTCCGGTTTTTCTTCGTCTGCTCCACTATCGCTTGGCAGTACGGACATTCAAAATCCAGAGCGAGCCGCACGTCTTGATTTTCCGTCGTCAGATGCGTCAGCGCAAAACGCAATGCGTCCGCGCCGAATTTTTCGATGACCTTGACCGGATCAACGCCGTTTCCTTTCGACTTGGACATTCCCTCGCCGTATTTATCCAATATTTTCGGATGAATATAAACATTTGGAAACGGAACTTTGCCGCAGTTGAATAATCCGGCAAGCACCATCCGCGCGACCCAGAGCGTGATGATGTCGCGGCTCGTAATTAGTACGTTGGTTGGGTAATAATACGCCAGTTCTTCCGTTTGATCGGGCCATCCCAATGTCGAATGAGGCCAGAGCGCGGAGCTGAACCAAGTGTCCAACACGTCCTCTTCTCGTACAAGTTTGCGACCGGGAATCGCGTCTTCGGCAAGGTCTTCCATTTGCGAACAGATCCACCATTGACTGTGTTCTTCATCCCATTGCCAAAGCACATCGTTCCGTCCGGCAAACGCTTTTTGCAGTTCCGTTTCGCTTGTTGTTTTAACGTCTTGATTTGCCGAAGTGGCGTCGGGCAAGAAGTACCAAATCGGAATTTGGTGTCCCCACCAAAGCTGGCGACCGATGGGCCAATCCCGTTTTTCGCCGAGCCAATCAAGATAACTTTTCGCGTAGCGCGGCGGTGTGATTTTCACTTGTTCCTGCGCGACCGCGTCCATGGCTGACTGTGCGAGTTTGTCCATTTTCACAAACCATTGATCGTTCAGGAACGGTTCAATCGGCGTTTTCGAGCGTTCGGAATGCGCCAAATCAATCAGCCGGTCTTCCGTTTTGACAAGCAACCCCGCTTTTTCAAGGTCGGCAACAATCATTGCTCTCGCGTTTATATTTTTCTGACCGGCGTAAACTCCGGCGTTTTCATTGAGCGTGCCGTCGCGGTTGAGCAGATTGATCATTAGAAGATTCTGCCGTTTGCCGACTTCATAATCGTTAGGATCGTGCGCCGGCGTGATCTTAACGCAACCGGTTCCGAGTTCCGGCTTCGCCCAAACATCGCAAATCAGCGGAATCGGACGATTCATCAACGGAAGCATCACCATTCGTCCGTCGCGCGCCATTGCCGCCAGCGTTTCTAACGAATCCAGCGTTTCCTCACGCCGCTTTTGCAACGCTTCGCGCCGCGCCGTCAATTCCGTTTTCTCTTTTTCGGACGCGGTGGAAATTTCGGCGTTGAGTTCTTTTTCGAGCGATTCCATTGCGGCTTTCGGCGACGGATGTATCGCAACCGCCGTATCGCCGAGCATGGTTTCGGGACGTGTCGTGGCAACGGTAACAAACGCTGGTTCATTCGGTTTCGGATCAATGACCGGATAGTTGATATACCAGAAACTTCCGGCGACTTCTTCATGATACACTTCGTCGTCGCTGACGGCGGTTTGTAAATGCACGTCCCAATTGACGAGACGTTTTCCGCGATAAATCAACGTGTCACGAAACAGCCCAAAGAAAAAATGCCGCACCGCTTTCGCGCACGTCGCGTCGAACGTGAAACGAGTCCGCCGCCAATCGCAACTGCATCCCATTTCTTTAAGCTGATTGATGATTCGCGTTTGATATTGTTCTTTCCACGCCCAAATCCTCGCAACGAGATTTTCGCGTCCGACGTCGTGCCGCGTCTTGCCTTCTTCTTCGAACATCCGCCGCTCAACCACCGCTTGCGTCGCGATTCCCGCGTGGTCAACGCCCGGCACCCAAAGCGTTTCAAACCCGCGCATCCGATGATAACGGATCATAATGTCTTGCAGCGTATTGTTCAGCGCATGTCCAAGATGCAACGCGCCGGTCACATTCGGCGGCGGAATGACAATCGTAAACGGCTTTTTCCCCGCGATTTTCCCGCGCTGCGGATCGCTCTGAAAATACCCTTTTTCATCCCAAAATTTTGCCCAACGCTGCTGAGCGTCTTTGTGTTCGTATTGTTTTGGTAGTTCGGTCATGATGGTTTATTTGTTAAAAGTTATTATAAGTTTGTTTTACGAAATATATGGTCCAAGAAATTTTTCGCCGTTAAAATGAATCAGATGTTCAGGAATATTTGCAATCCAAACTTCTGTTTCCCAGTTATATCGCCGACATATTTTTTCATAGTGGTTTTATCAGGAAATGCCGTAATAAATACCAGTCCTACCGTTGAGTTTTTAACAATCTTTGACAATGCTTTATGACGTTGAGAATTAACGTGACCATGACTTGTAACCACTTCTATAAGCAACAGCCATTTTTTCTTTCGGTCATATAAAATAATATCAGGAAAGTTCCCGTGCGGATTCAGCGTTATCTCTAGCGACTCAAACATTTGACGGTCATAGTGAAGTAATTTATTTCCTGTGTCTCCAAGGTAAAGGATATCTGATTCTGCCGCAAAATAAGAACGGAATTTTTCAATAACGTCAATTGTTAATTGACTGTGTTTTCCCGACGTCAATTTCAAAGTGTTATTTCCCAAACATAATTTTAATTTGGATTGACCGCGGTGTTTGACAAATTCTTCTGTCAGAGATTGATTTTTTGACAGAAAAATTTTTAATTGCCGTTTCCATTGAGAAGATTTATAAGTTCGGAATAGTTGCAATGCTTGCGCCGAAATTTGATAACGCCAGTCGGGACTGTTTATTGGTCTTTCAGGATTGTCTGGATTTTCTACGGCAATTCCCGCTTCGACAAACTGGTGCATTGTTTGTCTTCTTATTGTTTCCCGCGTATTCGGTTTATAAGGCGTGGAACGATAGTATTTTCCAATAAACTCCATAATCGGAGTAATGCCGATAGAAATACATTCCGCATCCGACCAATGTTTTTCCGGCGTAATATTCAATAAAGCTAAAAGCGACCATGCGGAACGTTCATTTTGTTGTTCTTTAGCCATGCCGATTTCCTGCAAAATTTGTTTCGCTTCTTCTGTTCGGATTTCTATTTTTTCGTCAATACCAGACATAAAACGCCTTTTATCACTCTATCACTTGTTCAATCATCTTATCTATTTCATTTTGGTCTGGAAATTGATTCATACATTTTTTTCCCAAATCATAAAGCGTTTTCATATCAGGATAAGGCAACCGTTTCAAATCCATTGCATTCACTTGCGTATGACCGGAAAATTGACGAAAATATAAATCAACCAACGTGGAGTTTAAGTACATCGCGAGTCCTTGCGCAATTTGCGGCGTCAAAATACCGTTCTCTTTTCCGTAAAAAACATTTAAGTGGTTTTCAATTCCAATAAAATTTTCTGTCGTTATTTCAGGATGATAAACTGCGGCGACAAGGCGCCGAGTTTCTTCTTTCACGCTAAAACGCTTGACAAGCGTGTAGTCATTGATTAGCCATAAGCCATTTTTTAGTTTCGGAATGATAGAAAATTCTGTCTGTTTTTTTGTGATGATATTTAGGCCATTTTATTCGTCCGTTTTCAAAATGGCGAGGATAAATTAACGGACATTCTCCTTTTGTGGTAATAAAATCTACAAGACGAAAATCAACAACCGGACCAGTACAAACACTGATTCCCAAATCATCAAGCGTTTGTCGGAACGTTTTTATTTTTTGCGAAATAACGGCGTCTGTTTTTCTCACTGGGATATGGATATAACACGCTTTATCATCAGGATGAATCACCTCTGAAAATGCCACTTTTTGTTCCGCGTATTCTTGAAATGAAGCGTCGCGACTGAACGACAACGTTACGGGCATTGGGGTATCTTTTCTTTTAACGGCGTGTAATATGATATTTTCCTGTAAAACATTATTGTCAAAAATATTTTTTCGCGATTCAAAAACATGAATATGTCTTAACGACATATTTTCGAGAAAAAATTTACGAAAACGTGTGAAATAAACGCCGTTACAAAAACTACGGGGAAGAATCGCAACTATTTCTCCGCCGGATTCTAATAGTAAAACAGCAATCGCGACAAATGCGCTATAATAATTCGGCGTTTCCAGACCAATTTCCCGAAGTAAATAAGCGTGATATGAATTTGAAGATATTTTTTTATAAGGCGGGTTGATAATACAATGCGTATATCGCATCAAACCATTTTTAAATAGTCCCAAATGATCTGAAAGAGAATGAACTGTTGTTTCAATAAAATCACCCTCTATGATGTTGCTTTCAAAATGAACGGATAATCCATCAAGTAATTTTTCTGCAAAAAATAAATTGTTCTTGAGTTGCGGAACAATTTCTGAATCAATTTCATAACAATTCGCATAAACAGACGATGGAAGATTTTTTTGTTGAGAAAGAAATTCCATGAAAGCGCAAGAAAGGTTCCCTGTTCCTGCTCCGGGATCAAGAAGACGTATTTCTGAAAAAGTATTCAACTGGAACAACGAAACCATGTATTGGCAAATGGAATCTGGAGTAAAAAATTGTCCCAAGCTGATTTTGTTATCAATTTGACTGGACATTGTGTTCGTATTTTGGTAGTTTGGTCATGATGGTTCAATTGTTACATAAATGTTTCTAGGAATGAATACTATTATTGATTTCTTTATTCTGACGTTTAGGCAAATAATATTGAATCATTAAATTGAAACCAAATTAACATACCCATAAAAAACTTGCTAATTGAGTGAAATATTTTTAATAACCGCTTGTTTGAGCGTTATGGTATTATTGAAATCGTTTAGCGGTCCGCTGGTCATTTGCGATTCGCCGAGGAACAAATCTCCCGACGCCGCCCAATTTTCGGCGCAATCGCAAAGTTGATTCATTGCCGTTTCTATTGACGCAGAAATCTGTTGCAGCATTTCGGAAGTTAATTTCGGCGGCACAAAAATTTCAGGACTCACAATCGCCCGCGCGCGGCTGAAAAGTCGCGGCACGGCAAATTTGTCCCAAGTCGGCACGCGAAAGGGACGATCATAACCAAGTCCGAGCAACACAAGCGGAATTTGCAATTTAGACGCTAAAAAAATTGCGCCCGGCGCGAGTTTACGCCTCGGACCTCTTGGACCATCCGGCGTGATTGTCAAATGATAATCTTTTGCCTTTTGCATCATTTCACGAATCGCCGCAACACCGCCGCGGCTCGACGAACCGCGAACCGTTTCAAAGCCGAAAATACTTGCGATCTGCTCCAACACATCCGCGTCGCGATGCCGGCTGAGCAACATCGCCAAGTGACATCGCCGCCGCAGAAAAAGCATAAAAAGAATATATTCATGCCAGAAAATATACAATCGTTTACGGCGGTTTCCTTCAGGATAAGCCGGATCAACGGACTGATCATAATATGCCGCCTTGTAATCCAACGTCCCCATCCAGTGATGCACCACCGTTGACATCATCAGCCCGCCGCCGCGAAGCAGTAACGATTGAAAATAATTCATTAGACTTTAATCACACATTCTTTTCATCAAACGACTTGCTTTTCATAATAAAAAAGGATTTTCTCATACTTGGGCGACAAAGTCAAGCTGATTTCACGATTTTTCTCAATCGAAAGAAATGTCGTCCAGCGTTAAATCGTCGTAATTGAACGTGATTTTTTGAGGTGGATTTTGCATATCGCCTCCGTTTCTTCGCGCGGCAGACATATTTTGCAGTCCCGCGCGTTCCAACAACGGTTTACTGAAAATATCGTTATCAAGCGAATCCGGCGGGGTTGTATTTGTCGCTCCTAATTTTTTCGGATCGTAATTGATTCGATATTCATGTTTGGAAATTGAAAGTTTCGCCCCCGGATCAATGCGGCGGTCATCCACGCGAAAGCCGTTGACTTTCACACCGTTTGTACTTTGCATATCCTGTACATACCAATAACCGTCCGACAAAACAAGGCGACAATGACGCGAAGAGATATTACTAAATCGCAAAACAATATCGCAATCATCCCGCCGCCCAACAACGAGTTCATTTTTGAGAAGCGGAATATTGTCACCGCCGCCGGTCGGCACTAATTCACCGTACATAATTATTTCCTCGATAAAATAACATTATTAAGACTGTATCGCTCGTAGAGTTGATAATGGTTAAGCAAACAAATGATGCTATTTTTCATTCTATCCTACTATTAGCAAATTTTGAACCAAAGTCAAACAATAATTCTGAAATTTTCAAACCAAGCAAAAGTCAATAACATTTCTCATTTATTTCATCATTTATTCTTTATCTTCATCATTATTTTTCGTCATTTTTAGAGAAAATTTTGATTTTTCGGATAGGAAAAATCAAAAAAACAATTATTCTACATAACTATTCAGTCGTTCAAGCTAAATAAATCTACACTGAGCAACTGAGTAGCTACGATCTTTTAGAGTTACCGTCAATCTGATCGGAAAACATAATTATTGCCGCCCTTATTTGTGAGAGTCTCTTAATAGCCCGAATTGCATCAACTATGCGCCCTTATTCCTTATTCCTTTATTTTTCGTTCCATTGTTTTGATAACAATCCACGATCTAAAAAATAAGGGCATAAGGGCGAGTTTGGGAGGACTTTGTTGGCTACTAAGAGAAACTTGATAAATAAGGGCTACGATGGTAAAGCCATTCGGGGCATTGCAAGGGTAAAGTCTTTCTTGTAGCTCTACAGTTGCCCAGTGCGGATTTATTTGGCTTGGGCAACTGAATAGTTACTATCCTACATTCAAAATCTGCTAGAATCAAACTAGCCGCTCTATTTCGCTTGATGATAATATACATCATAACCCTTATTTTGATTGTAATTTTCTACTCTTTACACTTGAAAATTCGTTTTTTAAGACAGTGGTTCTCGTTCATGATGTCCCCAACGTTCCTTTTGCCCTTGGCGCCCCCTTATTTTAACGAAAACCAAATTTTCAAGTGTGAAAAGTAGAAAACTAACGTAAAGCATGGTACCCAAAGTGATTACAAAAAATCCTGTTAAAAATTACCTATAAATTTGGGTAAGTAAACAATTTTTTATTGTAGTAACTTGTTCAAATTTATAAACTATAAATGCTAATGAACTTGTCGAATGACCTTAATTTTTATGAATGAGTATGGGCAATATATTCTTAAAAATTTGTTGACATAATATATTCAATAAATTATACTCATTGTTATATAGTGATTTGTAACAAGATGTTATGATCAACACAACAGTAATAATAAAATTTTACCCCAAACAAGAAATTGTATGACAAACAAGAATGAATTTGCAAATCAGTATCAACTTCAGAAAACATTACGTTTTGAGTTAATACCCATCGGGAAAACACTAGAATATTTAAATTCGCAAATCAAAAAACAAGATACCAGTCAACCCGAAAGCCCCAACGATAACGAAAATCAAACTTGGGACTTTGACAAACACAGCATCATGGAGAACGATAAACACAGAGCCGAAAGCTATGAAAAAGTTAAAAAGATTATTGACGAATATCATAAAGTATTTATAGAAGAATCATTGCAAAAATGCGAGATTAAAGAAGGCGACTTGGATGAATACTTCCGTTTGTTCTCTATTAACAATAAAGATGATAAACAGAAAAAAGAATTTGAGACAATTCTAAAAAAATTACGAAATCAAATCGCTAGTTCATTTTATACCGCTCGTTTGTTTGGAAAGGAATTGATCAAAGAGGATTTAATTGAATTTGTCCGCGACGACGAAAACAAAAAGAAATTGGTAAAAGAATTTAAAAATTTTACGACTTACTTTACCGGATTTCACGAAAACCGTAAAAATGTGTATTCCGCAGAAGAAAAAGCAACCGCAATCTCGTTTCGATTGATCAATGAAAATTTGCCGAAATTTATCGGGAATATTGCAGTCTTTGACAAAATCAAAAAAGTATTGCAAGATAAAATTGACAAATTGCAAAATGAGTTGAATGAAGATTTACACGATGAAAAAGTTGCAAACTTTTTTAAACTGTCCCATTATCCCAAAACGCTTACGCAAAAGCAAATTGATGATTATAATGAAATTATCGGCGGAAAAACAACTGACGGTTCCAAGAAAATTCCAGGTCTCAATGAATACATCAATTTGTATAATCAACAACAAACAGAAAAAAATAGCCGCTTGCCCCGATTTACGGTTCTTTTTAAACAAATTCTAAGTGATCGTAATGCGATTTCATGGTTGCCGGAGCAATTTGAAAACGATAATGCGGTTTTGGAAAGTATCGAAAATATATATCGTGATTTAAATTCACCCAAACGTGAACAAAACAAAACAGAAAAAAGTGTTTTTGTACAATTAAAAAATCTGCTTAAAAATCTGCCGGATTTCGATTTGTCGAAAATCTATATTCGTAATGACAGAGGATTAACAGATATTTCAAGCAAGTTTCTAGGAAGTTACGCGATAATCTCTAACGCGATTAAAGATACATTCAGAAACGAAACCCCGCAAAAAGCAAAAGAAACAATAGAAAAGTATGAAGAAAGAATAGAAAAAATGTTCAAAAAAGACAGTTTTTCTATCGCATTTATCAATGAAACTCTGAACGATAAATCTATTGCCGATTATTTCAAAGCGTTTAACAAAGACAAAGATAATCTGAATCTGTTTGATATAATACATAAAAATTATGAACAAATTAAAACCCTTTTGAATACAGAATATCCCGAAAACAAATCGCTAATTCAAGACAAAGATAATATCGAAAAAATCAAAGCGTTTTTAGATAGTATCAAAGATCTCCAATGGTTTATTAAACCGCTTTTAGGTAAAGGTACTGAAGCCGATAAAGACGCCTTTTTTTATGCGGAATTTGACAAGCTATGGACGGAACTTGACAAAATTACGTCCATTTATAACAAGGTAAGAAATTATGCGACAAAGAAACCATACTCAACCGAAAAAATAAAATTGAATTTTGAAAATTCTACGCTTGCAGACGGTTGGGACATGAATAAAGAAAGGGACAATACCAGTGTTTTATTACGTAAAAATGGCTTGTATTATCTTGCCATAATGGATAAGGAACATAACAAAGTTTTTGAAAGTGAGGAGATGATCGGTGAAGGTTACGAAAAAATTGATTACAAACTTTTGCCCGGCGCCAATAAGATGTTGCCCCATGTTTTCTTTTCTAAAAGCAGAATTGATGAATTTATGCCGACGAAGCGATTGCTTGAAAACTATAGAAGCGGAACGCATAAAAAAGGCGATTATTTTAATATCGATGATTGCAGAGAGTTAATCGATTTCTTTAAGTCTTCAATAAAAAAACATGAAGATTGGAAAAATTTCAATTTTCATTTTTCCGACACTTCAACTTATGAAGATTTAAGCGGATTTTATCGCGAAGTTGAGCAACAAGGTTATAAAATCACATTCAGAAATATTTCAGAAAAGTACATAAATGACTTGATTGACGAAGGTAAAATTTATCTTTTTCAAATCTACAACAAAGATTTTTCACCACACAGCAAGGGAACTCCCAATATGCACACTCTGTATTGGAAGGCGTTATTTGATGAAAAAAATTTGAAAAATATAGTGTACAAACTTAACGGACAAGCAGAAGTATTTTTCCGCAAAAAATCAATCACACAAGATATTGTAATTCATAGAGCAGATGAAAAAATTGCCAACAAGAATGTCCAAAATACGAAAAAAGAAAGCGTCTTTGCTGATGATATTATAAAGGACAAGCGTTATACTGTTGACAAATTTTTGTTTCATTGTCCGATTACAGTGAATTTTAAGGCGGTCAACAACGAAAAAATCAACGAACAAACCAATTTTTATATAAAAAATAATGGCATTCAATATGTTATAGGTATTGATCGCGGCGAACGGAATTTATTGTATTTGAGTTTAGTTGATTTGAACGGTAATATTGTCGAGCAATTTTCTCTAAACGAAATTAAAAATGAATACAAAGGAAACAATTACAAGACGAATTATCACGATTTGCTTGATAAAAAAGAAGGAGATAGAGATCAATCACGCAAAAATTGGCAGACAATAGAATCAATAAAAGAGCTCAAAGAAGGGTATTTAAGTCAAGTAATTCATATAATTTCTGAAATGATTTTTTATGACGGAATGGACGAAAAGGGTAGAATCCAAAAAACCGATTACCCAACGGCTATTGTAGTATTGGAATATTTGAATTTCGGTTTTATGCGCGGGCGGCAAAAAGTAGAAAAACAAGTTTATCAAAAATTTGAAAAAATGCTCATCGATAAACTCAATTATTTAGTGGACAAAAAGAAAGAGGTTAATCAAAATGGAGGTTTACTGAATGCCCATCAATTGACGAACAAGTTTGTAAGTTTCAAGCAAATGGGTAAACAAAATGGTTTCTTATTCTATATTCCGGCGTGGAATACGAGCAAGATTGATCCTGTTACCGGTTTTGTGAATTTATTTAACACCCGCTATACTGGCGTTGAAAAGGCGAAAGAATTTTTTGAAAAATTCGCGGACATACGTTACAACCAAGCCAAAAACTATTTTGAGTTTATCGTGGACGATTACCGTAAATTCAACACGAGAGCTAACGAAACTCGTCTTGATTGGATAATTTGTACCAACGGTTC
>JAIRYX010000161.1 GCA_031267635.1 Planctomycetaceae bacterium | reverse complement strand
TCTTTGGGCGTTGGCGAATCTCCGACGTTCTCGTGAATTTGTTTTTCGAGTCCGTTCAGAAATTCGCTCCAAATTTTGGGATTGATTTTCGTTTGCGAAGCGGTACGAATCGCCGCGTAGCCGGCGGCGGCGGTGCGGATCGTCCCACGTTCCAACGCGGACGCGACCGATTCATAATTCTCGGCAAGAAATTTCACCTCGCTTGTTCCTTGCTGCGGAATGTTTTGTTTGACCCAGTCTTTGAGCGTTTTCGGTTCCGGCTCCGGCGTGGGAGTCGGCGTGGGTTCCGGTGACGGCGTGATTCCGTAATCGCAGACGAAAGTCAAAACAAGCGGCTTGGACTCAACAATCGTCGCCGCGATCATCGTGTAATGGTTGGCTTTCGGCGTCGAAAACACGAGCGTCCGTTTCGAGGAATCAACATAAAAATCAATCGGCGGAACGATTGTCCAATCGGCGATGGATTCATCAATGTTTGTGTTGCCGCTCAAGGTGAACACGCAAAGTTCACCGACGCCGGCATGAGCGGGTCCGGTGATCGTCAATGACGTTTGCGCCAATGCCAAGCCGTTTAAAACGACGAAGGCGACAAACGTTAAAAATAGCGGTAAGGTTTTATTTTTCATTTTCCAAAGTTCTCCTGGAATAAGGGACTTGAGGGACTAAAGGGACACGGAAAGTTTTTTCGAGGGATTTCAGAGACATTTCCCTTTAGTCCCAAATGTCCCTCATGTCCCATTTTGTCCCTCAAGTCCCTAATCATTTTCCTTTTCTGTTTTCATATTTTTGATTTGTTCTTTCAAATCCGCAATTCGTTCATCTTTGATTTTTTCAATTTCATTTTTGGATTTCAAATAAAGTCCAAAAATGTATTTCAGCGCAAAAAGAGAAAGCCCCGCCACAACCCCCGCCGTTCCAAGCCGCTCAACCATCCCGGAGCTTGCGGATTGCGCGAAAAACGTAATTCCGCCGCAGACCACGGAAGGAATCGCTTGCGTGAGATGCAATGTTTTTTCCATTATTTTCGCTCCTTTCTTAAAACCCATCGGTAACGTGTCGAAACGGAATCGCGGTCGCATTCGCGGCGTAGTTCCGTATCTTCCAGCATGGATAAAATCGTGTGCCGGAACTTATTGAGCGAAATCGCCGGAAACATCATTTTCCATTCGTCTTCCGTGAAAAACGGCGTTTCGCCGTCTATAGAAATATGATACAAGATCACTGTTTTGACACGACGGTAATTAATGTCGGATTCAATAAGCTTCCGCTCCATTTATATTCCTTTTCTGATAAGAATTTGGAACAAGATCGGAAACACCCATTTCAGAACCGATATAATATCTTCACTGCTCACTCCTAATCGTGAAGCGACTTCGGAAAGAAACGCCTTTTGGGAAGCTTCCGTTCCGCCAAAAGAGTAACTTATGCCGGCGCTGACCTCCGGGACGAGTACCGCAATTTTATAAATCGGTTCTTCTTTTTGACCGTTATTCAACGGTGCAGTCGCATTGGGAACAATCGCCAATTGAAAATTTTTGATAATAAAATCAAACCATTGATCCCAATTTTCTTCAACCTCTCGACTTACCAATGCCACAAAATAGTCGTCGATCTTGTTTTCCGTATTATTGGCGTAAACGACAAGCCGCGAAAACAGGTTTAAAACCAATTCTTTCACGCGACTTGAAGAAATATATTGAACCACGAAATTCAACGCAAGCTCCGCCAGATATTTTTTCAAATTCGTAAACATATTTTTCTTTCTTTTTTACGATTTCCACTTTTTAATAAACGTTTCAATATCATCCGCCGTGATTTCGGTTTGACTTTCCTCAAGATTCGTCTTGAATTTGAAGTTCAATTTGCAATCTTCGACGGACGGCGTCTCATTCGGATTGCCTCCATGACAAGCAATGATCGTCTGATTCAATAAATAAATCGCTGAAACAATCATCGCGGCATTGTAATCCTGACGTTCCCATCCGAACGGGCCGTAAACCACTCTAAACCGTTCCCAATCTTTTTTTTCTTTTGCGGTTATCCTGTCTTTGAGTTCCTCGACCGGAATTCCGAGCGCTAAAGCCAAATGACGCCAGCTATGAAAACCGGCGTCCTCTTTCAGTTTTTTAGCAGCTCTTCCTCGTCCTCATTTGAGAGGTCGTTAAGCTCTTTTGCCGCGTTATAGATTCTTGTCAACGGTCGACATGATTTTTTTGTCAACCATTCTACGTCCTCCGGACGGAAAATCGCGTTTCCCTCCGCATCACAGCAAACAAGTACCGCCATTCTCGCTCTCATGTCTTCGAGGTTCAGTTTCTGTTTCCTCCCCTTAATCGAAACTAGCCCCGATTCAAAAGCGTCTTTCTCCCGTCCGGAAAGTTCCCGAACATAAACTAACGTCTTTTCCGGCTTTCCCGTTTCGGCGTCTATTTCGGCGTCTATTGGTCCCCACTCGGTAACGTCCACCTCAATCATTGCGTATTTACCGCGACTCGTCATCGCGTCTTCACGTGATAAAATTCCCATATTATTACTTTCTGCTGGTTGTTATTCTTCTTCGCCGGGTATCGTTCCGTAGAGCGATTTGTTGATTTCGCCGATTTCATCGTAACCGGCTTTCACCAAGCCCGAAATTTTGAATTTCAGACTTGATCCGATAATTTTTCCATAGTCGCCTTTGATGTCGTTTCCCCCGGAATAGTTGACGCCCGCGGCGAAAAAGCCCTTGAGTTTTCCCGACGTCGTTGAACCAACCGCGAGAATTAGCAGGAACTGAGGCGATATGACTTCACTGTTGACAATCGTCGGCAACTTCGGCCGGCCGAGTTCCGGCGCGAAATACGTATTGAGCGTAACATCTCCCGGATCAATTGCGCCGCCGGCAAACATTTTAAACAGTCCGCCGCGCAACTGATCTTGAAACTCTTCCGAATCCGCCGTGTCTCCGGAACCGTTAAACGTCCCGACCGGATAACCGTTCAGGAGATTGGAATCGGTAACAACACTCGGAGTGCCGCTCGTAATCTTGATCGGAAAAAGAAGGGCATACACCCCCTTTGAAACCAACGCTTTAAACGATTGGGAGGCAATGTCATCTATAAAAGACATATTTTGTACTTTCAATATAGGTAAATTCTGTCGCGAATTCGTAACGGGATAACCAACAATATTTTGTAGTGTTTCTCGCGACATTATTTTTTACTTTGAGATAAATTACTCTTATAAGTTTTCTTCATCATTGCGAATCGCGTCTGTCACGAAAATCGGGACTCCGCCGACTTCCTCCGGAATCGGCGCCGGCGCTCCCGTCGGGCTGTACGTCGTTCGACTGCTTCGCAACTGATCCAACGACCGTCGCGACATGAAGAACGCGTCCGGTCGTTGACCGGCGGGAAAAACGGAGAGCATATTGTAAAGCAGCTCGTCGTTTAATCCTTTTCCCGTTGTTGTCGAGAGTCCCTTGAGTCGCGCCGCCGCCCATTGAGACGTGACCTGCAAACCCGCCCATCCGCCAAGTTTCTGGGCATAAACCCAATTCCCCTGCGTGCCGTCGGCGTTGGTCACCAACTGTTCGATAATCTCTCCCTCGTCAAAATGCCCTTCGCTACCCCACGCGATTTGACAGGAATCAAGCCCCGTCCTCACGGCGAAAACGCTGGATAGGTCTGTCGTCGCCGCAGTGCCGGGAGTGTTGACGATCATCGCCGGAACAGCGTCAATAAACGCGGACAATCCTACAAAACCGGATGCGTCGGAATCAACGCCGTACCAAATTTGTTTCGCTAACGTGAAAAACGCCGATTGAAGATGCGTCATCTGCTCAATTGCGATCACTTGCGCCTTACCCCAATCCGATTGCTCCGCGACGGCTTGATTCAACGTCCATGACGCGTCAAGATACTTGCACGTCGTCGTTCGGTTGACAAGCGTCGCCGTACTGAATGCTCGCATCCCGTCCGCGGAACGAAAACCCGTTGCGGGAAGCGCCGAAATCGCAAGCGACTTGTAATCATTGCGAATACACGGACTCGCTTGAAAAAAGCCGATTTCCGGGATTGATTTGACGGCGTCGTTGACGACGCCCAAAAGTTCCTCTGACATATTCACTTTTAATATGTCGGCTGATGTTCTTACTGCCATATTAGTTCCATTTCTTATGTTTTGAATACTCTGCCTTGTATTCGACGAAATTTGTCCGCTGATATTCGGCAGATCTTCTCTTGTCATTGTTCTTACTCATCATCACGCATTTGAAGAATTTGTTTTATTTTTTTCCCAGCTTTTTCATGCTTTGGATTTTTTTCAACGCATAAGTTTCCGCCGCACTCATTTTCAATCCTTGAATTCCCGTGTCTTTTCGGTGCGGATCGTCTTCGTGCGATTGCGTCAACGGTTCTTCCCCAAGTTTTCCATGAATGGTGGCAAACATCTTTTTTACCGAAGCTTGCAATTCGTTGATTTTCGCGACAAGACCGCTGGTATCGGATTTCAGAGTCGCGTCTTCCTCTTTCGGCGGAGTAGGAGGAGTATCCAATTCCGATTTTTCTTCCTTCTCTTCCTCCAGCTTTCGCGTCGCTTTGAGTTCTTCATAATCAAGTTTTTCGGCTTCTTCAATCGTCAAACCTTTTCGGTAATATTCGACGCCTTTTTCAAAACCAAAAATCTCAATCATCTTTTCAAGATCAGGATACGCCGTGTATCCGTCTTTGTTTTCTTCCGTTTGATCGGTTTTTTCTTCCGAATCAGACATTTTCTTCCCTTTCATTTTTTTTAAAACTTGAAAACTCGTTTTTCTATCCGTACCGAATAAACAAACAGACCAACCACGAATAGGAACATTTCGATAAACACTAATAGGTCCGATAAATTCCCTTCCGTTCACATTCACCTTTTGCCCCTTTGGTATTTTTTCTACGTCGGCGACGTCGTCGCTGATTGTCGGACTCGCTTCATAAGGAATCTTTGCCTTGGATCTCGCGATAATCTCGCTTGCCCGGTCGTTGCCGGTAAATGGAATAACGAAACAACGACCAATCAAACCGCGGTCAGTCACCTCCAGCGTTCCTCGTCCAATCACCTCGTCCTCGTTGTGATTGTAGTCTCCAATGTAGTCGCGTTTTTCCAATAGAATTGAATCCAAGTCAACAACAAACCGCCCGTCAAAATCAGAACGATAAAGCTCCTCCCCCGAAAGCAACACCAAATCCGCGGGATAGCCTAACAATCCTCCGTCAAGTTCAATCGGCTCTCCGAGTTGCATCATCGTTCCGAATGGTTGAGGATCGCTCATTTTTTTCTTTCTATTGTTGTTCAAGGGACTTTAGAGACATAAGGGACAAAAGGGACTTTGGAAAGCGCCCAGTAAAGGCAAAAAATTTTTGCCCCTACAAATTAAATTCCCACATTCGTTTTCGCCGGTTCATGTAAATCCCACGTCATATAGATCGGCTTTTCGTCTAATTCCGGAACGGAGGTATCCTCCGCTATTTTTCGGGCTTTACGTATTTTCATAATATTATCCGCAAAATCCAAGTCGTGCATCTCGCAGACGTCAATCGGATTCAGTAGCCCGTTTGTGATCGCGTGGCTGTATTCTTTGATGTAACGGAGTAGCCGCCAAGTCGGTATGCTCGCTCCCGTCCATGTACAGCAGTCGGCAAGTTCCTCGGCGGAGTATCCTTGATTGACTGCGTCGTCAAGCTCGCCGTTTATGATGACATGAAGTAATATCCGTTCCGTCAATTCCTGCAAAAACTCAATTTTCGGTTCTTG
>JAIRYX010000128.1 GCA_031267635.1 Planctomycetaceae bacterium | reverse complement strand
CAAATATTTTTTCAGAAACGCAATGGCAAGCGTCACTATGCCAAACGTTTCCTCAAAAAATAAGTTGTGCGTCACTCTATATTCATCTGCAATGTGGTTGTTCCGCTTGCTCGCCATGTGCCTGGATGCCGTAAAATTTCAATGGTCAAAAAGATATCCTATTGTACATCGAAAATTTTTGAATGACAAGAGAAAATATCGTTTTGTATTTTGACCTCAAAAAGTTTGTAGAAACAACTGTCCGAAATTGTCGACATGGAGCATTTTTAATAGTGGAAAAATCGAAAATTTAACATTTGTTAAAATCTTATCGCAAATTTATGTTGCTGTTGCGACGGTATTCTGTTTGCGTTGGACAACGAGATTGACTTCGGAAAGCTGATCAACTCGTTGGAATTGGCAAGCAACATCAGGCGAGTGCGTTACGAGAATTAACGCAACGCCTTCTTCTTCGCATGTTTGACGTAGCATATCAATGACTTGTTGTTGATTGCCAACGTCCACATTTGCGGTCGGTTCGTCGGCAAGTACCAATTTGGGTTTATTTGCCAATGCCCGCGCGACTGAGACACGTTGCTGTTCGCCGACCGAAAGTTGTCCCGGTTTATGATTGAGACGATGTTTCAGCCCAACCCGTTCTAATAAAAGTTTTGCTCGATTTTTATCATTTCTGTCCCCGGCAAAAGTCATCCCAAGAAGCACATTTTCATATGCCGTGAAGCCGGGAAGAAGATTAAATGTTTGAAAAACGTATCCGATTCGCCGTGCGCGGAATTGGTCGCGTTCCGCCTCGTTGAGAAGCGGCGTGTCCCAACCGTCGATCAACACGTGTCCCGAAGTCGGACGCAAAATACCGGCGATAATATGTAACATGGTCGTTTTCCCGCAACCGCTTGCGCCGACAACAACAACTTGTTCTCCTGCATTCACTGTCCAAGTGGGAATGTCGAGAATCGGTAATTCGCCGCCGTCCGGTTCGGTATAAGATTTTTTCAGATTTTTGAGCTCAAGCATGATTCGTTTCAATCTAAAACTGGAATTGAAAATATTTGAAAACGGTTTTTTGCCCCAAATACATAAACTTATTACGAAATATTTTCGTTCGGAAATCCTTCGTACATTCGGGCTATAATAAACTTAATCGTCTCTATTCTTATTTTCATTGATTTTCACAAAAAATCAAGAAATGTGGCAGAAATTTTCACGCGAAATGAAAAAATTTCTTTTTATTCACAAATATCGTGTTATGTGTTTGTGTTATACCCAGCGGTTTCCAGTTAGTTTAATGGCTTGATTTTTCTTGGTTTAGTAATTGTTTTGTTGAGACATGGTTCTTTCTTTTCGTACTTGTGCTTATTGGGCTTTTGTTGAAAGCGGTCATTTTGCGAAGTTTGTATCTTCGACGGATTTTGCGAGTCGAAATAGGAAGAGTCCAATTTCTTCCGGTTTCGTTTTTGCCGACATGCTTCCAACAAAGGATTATGGCAAACAATTAAACGCTCATCTGGATACTCTTCGGAAATCATCTCGGCGACATTTTTCTCGTCAAAAAGAGAACGCTCAACAAGACCATCTTCAATAAACTTGTGTATGGATTCGCCGTGAAGTACAGAGATTATGACGAATGCCGGGATATTCCTTTGAACGGCTTAATCTGAAGCTCTGTTATCATGCCGCGATCTCCAACAAGCGTAACATGATTCAGCCCAAATTGACGCCGTATTTTTTCAACTTGATCAATAGCTGTTGTGGAATCATGTGTGTTGCCCGGATAAGCTTGAATCGAAATCGGACGACCATTGGAATCCCGTGAGTAAGCCATAAACAATTATTTTTTGTAACTATTCAGTCGTTCAAACCACATAAATCCGTACCGGACAACTGCATAATTATCCGTATCCAAAATGCTTTATTATTGCAGCCCTTATTTTTTAGATCGTGAATTTTTATCAAATGTCGGGGAGCAGTTTTCAGCAAGAAAAAAGGAAAAGTCGATGACAAAGCAACTTGTTCTCCTTTATTTTTACTCAATTTTCAGGTCGCGGAAGTCGTTAATGCGAGACGCTTTTCCCTCGAAACGTTTGAGCGAACGCGGCGGTAGAATTTCGACATGCATGTGAACGCCGGTCACTTGCGTGATTGTCGCGCTGATTCGTTCTTTGAGAATCGTCATGTCGGAAACTTTGTCGGAAAATTGTTCCGGCGTGATTTCGACACGAAGCGTAATCACATCAAGCGTTTTCGGACGGGTCAGTTCCAGTTCATAGTGAGGCGACGCGCCTTCCACTTGCAATAACGCTTCTTCAATTTGCGACGGATAAACATTGACGCCGCGAATAATCAACATATCGTCGCTGCGTCCGATGACACGTCCCATACGTTTGAACGTGCGTCCACAGGGGCACACTCCGCTGAAAACCCGCGCAATGTCCCGCGTGCGGTAACGCATCAACGGCATCGCTTCTTTTGTGATGGCGGTAATCACTAATTCGCCCGGCTCGCCTTCCGACACCGGTTCTAATGTGTCCGGGTCGAGGCATTCGACAATAAAATGATCTTCTTGAAAGTGCATTCCGGTTCGCGCGACACATTCACCGCTCACGCCGGGACCAATCACTTCGCTCAACCCATAATTATTCGATGCGAAAATCGGCAGTGTGTTTTCAATCGTTTCACGCATTGACTCCGTCCACGTTTCGCCGCCGAAAAACGCAAATTTCAGCGACAACTTGGACGTGTCGATTCCTTCATAACGAATCACGTCGGCAATCGTAAGCGCGTAGCTCGGCGTACAGACAAGAGCGTCGGTCTGCATGTCTTGCATTAACATAATCTGACGTTTCGTATTGCCGGACGCCGCCGGAATGATCGCCGCTCCGATTTTTTCCACGCCGTAATGCAGTCCGAATCCGCCAGTAAAAAGTCCGTAACCAAACGCGATTTGCACAGTATGATGCGGCTGCAAACCGCCCGACATGAGAAAACGGGCGCAAAGATTGCTCCAAACATCTAAATCATTTTTCGTATAAGCAACGATAGTCGGTTTACCGGTTGTGCCGGATGAACCGTGATAACGCACAACTTCCTCACGCGGTACAGCAAGAAATCCGAGCGGATAATATTCCCGCAAATCCGCTTTAGTTGTGAACGGCAACCGCCGCAAATCATCCAACGACCGAATCGAATCCGGCGTAATACGCGCCGCCGCATACCGCTCTTTATAAAACGGCACATTCATCTGCCGCTCGACCGTCCGTCGCAGCCGCTCCACCTGCAATAGTTTCAGCTCGCTCTGCGGTAACGTCTCAATTTGCTCCCAAATCCGGTTCTCGTAAGAAAAATGCGACATAGTTTGAATTATCTCTCGTTGTTATAAACAAATGTGTTGTTATCAACGCATAACCTCATCTATTTTATCACAATAACCAAAAAAATAAAACCCGTTATTTCATAGAGCAACCCAAAGCGGAAAGAAGGAAAGGTTGTTGAAACGTTATTTTTTCACAAGTTGCGGTGGAAAGCCGATGTCGCAGACGTAAACCTTTCCGGTAAATTTTGTTGCGGAATGTTGTAAGAAGCCGGTTTTTTGCGAGAAAAACGTACTAGTAACATCCGCTTTGATTGTCGGTTCTGACGGCAAACCGGTATCGACGTCAAATCCGCTTGGCAAGTCAAGAGCGAGAACTTTCAATTGTTTTGATTTTCTCGCGGCATTGATTTTTCGGATTGCTTCCGCAAACGGTTCACGCGGCGCACCGTGCGCTCCGGTTCCGAGCAGAGCGTCAACCACCCAATTGGCTTCCGCAAGCGTTTTTTCAAATTCGTTCCATAAATCATCTTGAAATTCAATAATAGGTATCCCGCATTGTTTGGCAATCTCGTAATTCGTTGTCGCGTCGCCAGTTAAGTCGCTTGGTGAGGCGAAAAGCCAGACAATCGGCTCAAAAGAGAGCAGCAAAAAATGACGTACCATGGCAAAACCGTCGCCGGCGTTATTTCCTTTGCCGCAGCAAATGAGAATTTTATTGCCTTTCGTGTGAGAATATACGGTTCGTTGAGGGTTTAGAGCCAAATTTTCTGTGGCAAGGCAATTGACCGCACAACGTGCTGCGTTTTCCATCAGCACGATTCCCGGAATTTTATATTCATGGATTGCGATTGTGTCAATCTGACGCGATTCTTCGCGATTTAAAGCCAATTTCAACATCAATAATCTCTTAACTAACGAGTATGAGCCACTTGTCTCTAACTTGATATTACAAAGTTTGCACAATGGAAGCAATCATAAAATTAAGGTAACTATGCCGTATCCGCCGGCGAATTTATTTGGTTTGAGCGACTGAATCGTTACGTTTCCTGAATGTTAATCGCTCATGCGTAACATGAGTTAATAATATGATCAAACCGTTGTAACGCAAACGTCTTTCGCATCAAGATGGAGTTGGATTGATTGTAAGGTGCAGGCGGCATTAGGAAAAATCGACGGTAAAAATTATAAAAACATTTCCGCTCACGGTGTTGATAAAGCGACTTCGCCTTCTTGGCTCTTGCGAGTATCCGGCTCATATGGTCGGTGGAAATACTACAATTCGTATGCGTATTTTTCAAGTTACAGCGTGATCTTTAATACGATTCTTCCGCCGAATAGTCCATCCATAACGTGAAATTATGATTCATGCGGCGGTTTCTTTCCGCCAAGTTCGTTTCACACGGGCGGCGTGAATGTCGGAATAGGCGACGGTTTCATGCGTTTCATCAACGACACGATTAGTTATCAATATGATGTTAAATCTCAAACGTTACAACCTGTTTTTTCCTTCGAGTTAGGCAAAGAAGGTCAGACTCGCATCACGCCGTTGACGCCAAACCCGCCGATGAACCCAATCGAAAGGGAAAAGATGAAGAAAAAATAAAGAAATCAAACTGTCAACTATATTTTGGGAAACTTCTAACAACCCTTTTTCAAAAATTCAATATCTTGACTTTAAGATATTGATGAAAATTATTTGATTAGATTATTTGGTGGTTATTAGAGTTTCCCTGTTATGAGTTGAAACGACGATGAGAAACAGATTTATTTTTCCTCTTTCGTTTCTTTCGGATTTTGACCGAAGAAAAGGAAAATCAGGAAAAAGACGCTGATAAATGCAGCGGGAATCGTGAAAATCAACTTCCAGTCGCGCGATTGCGCGGCAAGCCAATCTTTTCGAGTGAGCGAAAAATCGTCTTTTCCGGCAATCGAATGTCCCAGCGCTTTCAAATCGTCTTTCGTGTAGGTTACATTTCCGGTGATTTCTCCGCCGATTGCCGGAAGTTTCACGCCGTCTTGCACGAGTTTTTCCGCGTCCATGTTGTCAATCGTTTGCGGCGAGAACGGCTCGTTGCCGAGTAATTGACCAAGATCAACACTGCGTCCGCTTTGTTCGTCTTTGATTCCCATGAACTTTTTCACCTGACCGGCAAGATCAAGATATTGAATCCAACTGTCGGCGGCGATATTCCATGTGGGAACCGGAACATTGAGCGACGGCACGGAATCGGTGAGCGGTTTTCCTTTTTCCGCAGTCACATAAACCGGCGTCTGCAATTTTTCCGATGTAGTGTCAGTAACTTCCACCGAAGTCGCGGCAACCGCTGCGCTCGACGTTTTTGCCGGAAACGATTCGCTCAAAATGCCGTAAGTGTAACCGCCGGCAACCTGTCCCACGCCAAGGAGGAGGAACACCATCATGCTTTGCACGCTTGCTTTCAGGTTTTCTGGAGCTTTTCGTTCCGCGTACATATAAGCGGCGACATAAAGGAAGCTGTAACTAAAGCCGTGAAACAATAAGCCGACCAACGAAAATCCGAAATCATAATCGGGCGCAATACCGTAACTCGGCAGAGCGAACAAAATATATCTCGCAACCCACGCGAACATTCCGAGCAAAATCACCGGTTTCAAACCGAAGCGGGCAACGCAGAACGGTAACGCCGCCATGAAGAAAATTTCGGAAAACTGATTCAGCGTCGTCAACGCTACCGGCGACGGGTATCCCATTTGCGAGAGATACGGCACTTGTACGGGAAAATAAAATCCGCACGCCGGAACGCTTGCAAAAAAGACGCACAGCACGAATAAGGCAAACGCCGGATCTTTGAATAATTTAAACGCGCCGAATCCGAGCGAATCGCCGATAGAACCGCCGGAAGTCGCGCCTTTGGGCGGCGTACTGGGGAGCGTCAAGCAATACAACGCCAGAAAAACGCTGACTCCGCCGCCGACATAAAAGAAGTTCGGCGTTTTTTCACCGCCGCAAAACGCCGCAATAAACAAACTGGAGACGATCCAGCCAATCGTTCCGAACACAAAAACGTAAGGTCCCATGCTGGGTTTCGGCAGATTTTTGAAAACCACCGAGTTGAGCAAACCTTGCGTCGGCATATAACAAATGCCGGAAAGGAGCATCAACGCCATCAGCAGTCCGAAGGTCGCCTGATGAGTTTGGCAAAAGTATCCGCAAAACAAAAGAGCCGCGCCACCGACAAGATGGAGTGCGCTCATAACTTTTTGCGCGGCGAAATATCGGTCGGCAATAGGACCGAGAAATAAAGGTCCAATCACCGCGCCGAGCGGAATTGCGCTGTAAAGCGAGGCAATTTGCCAGCCAAGAAGTTTGAGAGATCCTTCGGCAAAACCGCTGAGCGCACCCGCCCAAGCCGCCCAAATAGCAAATTCGCAGAAGTAAGCAACACACAATCGGGGATAAATCCCGGAAGAAGCTTTCGCGTCGGTCATAAATTTCTCCGTAAGTTTTTTTAAGTTCAAGTGGTCAAGTTAAACACTAAAATTTGAACATGCTTTTGTTTGCAGCTTTGGGATTAAAACAATCGCTTGCCCGATGTTTCATTTTTAACTTTTAATAGCTTCCATTATGTCTTTGGGGAAATAATTTTCAAGAAGCTCGGCGAATTTTTTTGAGAAAAAGCGTATTTTTTACTGCCACGAATGCACGAAGTTGATGAAAAATTAAGATCTATTCCGAAAATTGCTCCCGCCTCTTGAGAACAGGATTTTCGCCTTCCTTGCAAGACAACTAGAAAATAATTTCGACTAAATTGCTACATTTTGAAGCAATTTTGGACAAATTATTGCCTTTTTGGGGTATCCCGACGGAAAAAAACCGTAAATTGGAGAACACCAATTGGTAAATGGAGAACACCAACCATCCTTTGGAGACCCCCAATTGCTCATTGGAGAGTCCCAATCGTCCTTTGGAGACCCCCAATTGATAAATGGAGAGCTCCAATCGTCTCTTAGAGAACTCCAAACGCTCATTGGAGAATTCTCAACGCTCATTGGGGTTCTCCAAACGCTCACTGGAGAACCCTCAACGCTCATTGGAGTTCTCCAAACGCTCATTGGAGTCCTCCAAGAGACAATATTGGCAGTTTTTTTTGTCATCTTTTAACGGTCAAACTAGTCGATAATTCTTCACAAGGATAATCAATCAGTTAAGGGGCTGGCAGAGCAACCGATTTCCGAACGGCGGCGGCGTTTTTTGCCGATTTTACTCCCCAAAACACGATTTTCTAAAATTCAAAAAACATCCGAAGTTTTTTTGATTAAGCAATTGAAGTCCCGCATCCTATCGTGCAATTGCCCGGAAATCAGTTACCTGTCTGAAGAACATATCACGGTTAATGAACTTAATGGACTTCTCCGCCGCTGGTTGTACTCAAAGCCCGCCAAGTATCAAGTGCAATACTATCCGAAATAAAACGGATGCTGCCGTCACCGTAACAAACATTGACTCCGCCGGGATGCGAACTTGTCGCCTTTAAGAAACCGCGCATATCTCTTACACCTCTCGTCCAATAATTAGCGGCATTTTTCTGATTCGGCATCAAATAGGCGTTATAAACGGTGTGATCCCATCGGGGAGACAACCAAAAAGCGCAGCGTTCCTGTTTTTCTTGAGTCATCGTAACATTTGCGGAAAAAGCGACCATATCTTCATTTTCTCCCGCAGTGACAGCCGGTGTTTGTTTTGAGTCAAGAACTGCACGCTGGAATATTTTTGCTTTACCGGAAGCATCCATTCCGGTCAGGTCAATATTGCCCACTGTGGCAGGATTACCGACAAGTGCTTCGGAAAGTATCATCGTATTACTTGTTCCGTCCGTCATTGACTCAAGTCCGTGATCGCCATTGGTCTTTGTTCCAACAGCGTTCTGTGCTTTATAAAATGCGCCGTCCGTTTTGTTGTCAGTAAGAGAATTAGTACCTACTCCCGAACCAACACAAACGACGTAATTGCCAGGTGCCGTAACTTGTTCTGTCGAGAACGAACTCCCTGCCGTCCTTTCACCGTCACTGGGACAGTTGAAAATCGCCAGCGGAATGTTTAGAACGTC
>JAIRYX010000046.1 GCA_031267635.1 Planctomycetaceae bacterium | reverse complement strand
CTCTTGTTTGCCCGCGTTATTGCGAGCATTTCTGCCCGATTTGGAAAAAAATCTTGTGTTCGCCGAGCGTTTACCCTGGTCGAACTGCTTGTGGTCATTGCGATCATTGGCATCTTGATTGCATTACTTTTGCCTGCAGTTCAGGCGGCCCGCGAAGCGGCACGGCGAATGCAGTACAGCAACAATCTCAAGCAACTTGGGCTTGCTTGCCTCAACTATGAAGATTCCAACCACACATTGCCGCCGGGTTCTGATCTTTACGCCGATCAGAATTACAATTATAGTGCGTTCGTGTTCATGTTGCCGTACATGGAACAACAAGCGTTGTGGGATCTGATTTCCCCAAATATCAGATCGGGATCATGGAACAACACTGCCTGCCGTGTTGTGTTACTTGCTTTGCGGTGTCCGTCCGACGGCAATTACCGCATTGGAGTTGGTACCCCTGAAGCGTCGTGTGCGCCGGGTAACTATGCTGTCAGCGTTGGCGATTATTGTTGTTACGAAACTTACAACGGAACATGGAAAACGGAATCTTCCTATTCACGCGGATCGTTTCAACCAAATATGGTAACGCCGCTCGGGGGAATTTCCGACGGTACGTCCAATACAATGTTGATAAGTGAACGCTGCATTGCAATACCGGATAACAGTATCAAAGGCGGAGTTGCTGTTAGTGTAGCGGATGCGTTTCCGAACAGCAATTACAATGCCAGTGAAGGTGATGGGTTCAATCCGAGCGGTTGTTTTAATGTGTTGGACGCAACGAAAAAGACATATGGAACAAACGGCGTTTATGGACCAAATCATCCAACCGCCGCCGAACGAAACAATCTACCGATGGGAAGATGGTATTGCGGCACAGATATGTTCTCACGAACAAACACGATTTTGCCGCCCAATTCCCCGTCCTGCAGTTCGGCTTCTAATTCGGTAGTTCCCATGTTGTTACCGCCTGGCAGTTATCACACCGGCGGCGTGAACGCGGCGCGTTGCGACGGCTCGGTTTCTTTCGTTTCCGATACGATTGATGCGGGAACAGGAACGGGATTGTGTAAACGTTCCGGCGAATCCAATTTCGGGATTTGGGGAGCGTTTGGCTCGCGTAACGGAGGAGAATCCAAAGGATTGTAATCAGTAGCGAACAAAAAAGTGTTTAGGCAGGGGTGAATAACGATTTACCCCTGTTGTTTCTGATGGCTAATGTTCTGCGCATTTCATTTCAGAAAATATTTTGCAAGAGGTTTTTATTATGAAGTATTATCAAGCGATTCTTTTGTGCTTTTGCTGTGTGGGGATGGTCAGCTGCAAACAGGATGGAATCAAAGGTTTGGTACCGTGTTCCGGTGTTGTTCTCAAAAACGGACAGTCCGTTGAGGAAGTTTCTATCACGTTCATTCCGATAGACGCAACATCGGAAAGCAAGACGGCGAACGGACGTACCAACGTCAACGGCCAATTTACCGCAACAACGCAAAAATGGAACGGAATTTTGCCCGGCAAATACAAAATCACCTTGACCAAGCGGATACCCCAAGTGAATCCCGGTCAAGAATCTGTGCCGGAAAGTTACCGGACAGTAACACACGTTGAGCAAATGGGAAAATACGCCAAAGCAGATCAATCCGGTCTGACCATTGAAATCCCAAAATCCGGTGATAAAGATCTGAAAATAGAGATTCAGGAATAAGAATCTGATAAGGATTCTTGAGAAACAAAAGGGACTTTTAGAGACAACCGGGACTTTAGGAGCAAGAAATTGCTGATTATTTCGTTTTGGGGGAACAATATTTGAAAACGCAATATTTATAAAAAGCCCTTAGTAGCCCACATTGTACTACCAATATTTACCCTTATTCCCTTATTTTTCGTTTGTTTTGATAACACTCCATGATCTAAAAAGGGCATAAGGGCAAATTGAGGGGGCTTTGTTGGCTACTAAGGGAAACTTGATAAATACGAGCTGCAATAGTAAAATCTTTCGGATAACCAGTCAATGGAGGTAATTTCTAAAAACCTGCATTTCCAAAAACACGATAGCGTAAAATACGATATTTACGGAAATAGTACAGCAAAAGGAAAATATTTTTAGAAGTTCCCTGGAGACTATCGTCATTAATATTGTTACCCAGTGCGGATTTATTTGGTTTGATCAACTGAATAGTTACAGTATTTTATAAAGCAATCCCTCCCCCAAAATGTGAAACAAGCAGAGAGATTGCTCTTTCGATTTCAGAAATTTCTGTCCCAATTGTCTCTCAAATACCAAGCACCCCTTTTGGGAATCACAGTGTTCGTCTCCTCTCTGTTCACATGTTTGTCGCGTCGTCGGCGGGGCGTCCTTGCGATGTGAGACGGTCAAACGCTTGAACGAGTGCGGTTTTGATTTTCGTGTTGCGGACGTTTTCTTCGCCGGTATAAATCCGGCAAATCCGATAACTTTGCGGGATGTCGCGGAATAGTTCCTCTTCTTCAAGCCGCTGTATTTGTTCCGACGCCGGATCGTATAAAAAATTCAAATTCGCCGACGGCAAATGTGCGCCGGGACGTTGCGCGTGACGCGGAATATCCACCCGCATTTCGATTTGCCGCAAATCGTTCGGTAAATTACTGCGTATCGCCGTTTCCAAAAGCGTTTCACTGGAAAAAACGCTTGCTTGTTCTTTCGCTCCCTGCTGAAACAGAACCGTCCGCTCAATCACCAAATGCCACATTGTTTTACGGAACACAATGTCTCGCCAAAGATGCGCGGCGGCTTGTTTTTGCGGATTCGCCGACTTGTCCCACGTCGCCACGTCCACCAACAGCGACCAATCCGTAAAATAAAGATACTTCTCCAACGTCTCATCGTCGGCAAGCGGATTACCGGGAAAAATCAAACGCTCCGACTCCTGAAACGCTTCCCGCAGCGCAAGGTCAATCGCGCGAACTGTCCGATGATAATACACCACACGAAACAACTCCGCCCGCACGGAAATAAACCGCGTGAGCGCGGCAACGCCGCGCTGATGAATCGTCAGTCCTTTCTCCGTGAAAAAAGAGTACAAAATCAACCGATCCAAGTCAAACGAATGCGAACTGTAACCCGACGTGTAAGCGTCGCGCAAAACAAAATCCATATTGTCCACCGTATATAATCCGCAAAACAAGGCACGTAGCAGTTGCAACCATCGCGGACGGTTTGCAAGTATGTCGGTGCGTTCGTTCGGACGCACAATCAGCCATGCGATTTGATCAGGATCAATCAATTCGTTTTCCGCCAATCGACCGGATGGAGAACGCCGAATTTTCCGAATCATCATTCCGAGTTTCCGTCGAATGATTTCCGCACCTAACGTTTCATGCGTCATCGGCAATTCTAACGATTTGCCCGATTCGTCGGTTGTTTTGACGGTATAACGTTTCAAAAAATGCTCGTCGAAAAAATGTCCGAACGGTCCATGTCCGACGTCGTGAAGCAGTGCGGCAATCCGTGTCATTGCCTCAACGCACGGCAAACTCGGTACAGTTTCGCCGATTTCCTGACAAACGCCGCATAAACTCGGATAAAGTTTCAAAACCATCCGGCTCGCAAGGTGCATCGCGCCGAGAACATGCTGAAACCGCGTATGTTCCGCCGATGGGAAAACCCACCACGCCGTTTGCAACTGATGAATCTGCCGCAACCGTTGCACCCACGCCGAATCAATTAAATCGCGTTCCGAAACCTCATCCGCCTCATTCACGTCCGCCGAGCAAAACGGAATGTACCCATGAATCGTGTCTTGAATCAAATTGATTCCTTGTACTTGATCTTTGCCAATCATTGGAAGTAAAAAGTTAAAAAATAAAAGTGATTTGTTTTTGATGATTATATCTGTTTT
>JAIRYX010000411.1 GCA_031267635.1 Planctomycetaceae bacterium | reverse complement strand
CTCGCCGCCAACATGAGACGGGCAATGTGTCTGCTCAAGTGATATTCAAGGAGATACTGCGCAAAATTCCAAATAATTCAGCATAAAATCAATGCTGAATGCAAAATTCTAAACCAATTGCTCGAAAATTAAAACAAAAATAACCCTCAAAAATAAAATTCGTAAATTAATACGGTTTTTAGAAACTCTCTTAAAGTTTTTGAGAATTTGAAAGGCAAAAGTTACTGTGATTCTGCCTATCAGTTAATGTTATTAATTGCTATCATACACAAAAATTCGGAGTCTTCCAAAGGGAATGTGAGATTTTCTTGAAAATTTTCAAAATATCTTTTAGCTTCAAAAAGGGACATGATCAACATTGTTTTAAAAATCGAAATTTCAAGTGTGAGGAGCGGCTTTTGTTCTTTGTGATTGCAATGGAGTATTTGCGTAAAATTCGTGTATTATCCATCTTGTGATCTATTCTCATCAAAAAATAACAAAAAGCCAAAAATTCCCCTTGAATCCGAAGCAGAAATTACGTACTATCCACAAAAGCAACTGGAATTTGTTTTCAAATTTGGCTCGACCAAGATGACGTTAAAACGATCAAATCCGTTTTTATCCCATTCGTTCGCCGCCAGAAAAAATCTGATGATTTTTTGTGCGGTAGGAACGGCGGTTGTTTTTTGCGCAATTTTCGGATGCCATTCGCCGGAGGCGGCGCGTTTGAAATTGTTGCCTCGTAAGCCGACAATCGCTTTTCAGAATCCGTCAACGCCAAAACCAATCGACATTCCTGAATCTCAACGCACGAAATTTGCCGCATCACAACAACAATCGCCAAATTCGCCGCGCAAGGCAGAGAATCATATTACCGCCGACGCTCCAAAGCAACCAATCCAATCAGAAAACGCAATCACGTCTCCAAAGAATCTTGCGGTGCAAAACCAACCGATTCCTATTTTGCCCGACGATCCGCCGGAGATTGCGGAATTTGCCAAAACAATTGAGCCAAGCGAACATCATTCTTATTCGCAAAAACTCGAAATGTTGGAGCTTTTACGGAAAGAATCGCCGGAAATGCGCTTTTATATGATTGCAAATTTTATGGCGATGATTTTAGATTCCGCGAAAAATTCAACGAAGAAAAAACAACAAAACCATATTCTTCCGGTGTCGCATCAAACTCCGGCAGATGGCAAACAGGTAGAATTGCATCCGATTCGTCAAGCCGCGTTTGATAATGGCACTGGCGAAGATGATGAAAACCATGAAGTGAAAGCTCAAAACAATGAAAGCATTCGTTTAGTTCAATCGAATAGCTCGCGAAGTAATATTGCGTCGTTTCGTAATAGGGTTCCAAGCGAACTAGCATCTCCGCCGCGAATTGTTGCAAATCCGGCGTTGCCGAGTGTGCTTGCCGCAGACGGCGTTTCCGAAGAAGAGAGCGAAGAAGCCCGCAACGAAACGGAATTTACAGAATATTATGAAGAAGACGAACAGAAGTCGTCGAACACTCCAGGAAGCGTAAAAGAAACAGGCAAACGCATTCCATCAATTACAGATCAGGAAACGGAGCCGTATTTGAATTTCCCTGGAGAACCGGAAAAAGAAAGCGGAAAAGAAACAAGTTCGGGATTTTTACCGATAGGGGACGGGGATTCCCAAAAGCGAACGCAAATCGGTTTTACGAATCTTCGCGGAACTAGCCTGCGTCAACCCGAAAACCAAACGGCTGTTCCATCGCGGGAGGAAAATGCTTCGGAACAAGGTTACGCGGTCTCCTCAGGAATGGATATGGATACTCTCTCGCCGAGCCCTTCTAGTGCGGAAAGAGAAAATTTCTTTCAAACGCCAAGTCAAACGCCGTCGTCATTCCGTACCGAATCGCCAAATGAATCCATGGTAAGAGCAGTCAACACGTTAAACGCACGATTGCAGCTTTACGGTGATTCGAGACCAAAAGAACAAATCAGCGAAGAAATTCACCAAAGATTGTTGAACCTGATGCTTGGGCAGCAACGGGAAGCGATTAAGCCGATTCACAGTTTGCCCTCCGAGTTGCAGGAATTTTGGCGAAACGAATTACTCGGACTTTCGACCATGTTGGACGAAACGTCCATTCCCGACCAGTCGCATCGTTACGCCGTCGCGCAGCATCATTTGCAAACAGCGGGGCTTTATTTGCAGAATCTCTGTCCGATACGGATTAAAAATATGAATTTTATCAACGAATGCGACGGATTCGGCGTTTATAAAATTGCGAAAAATGAATTTCGACGCGGCGATCCGATGTTTATTTACGCGGAAATTGACAATCTTGCGAGCCGCGAGAATGAAACGGTTTATCAAACGAAAGTCCGTAGCCATTACGAGCTTGTAGATACGCTTGGCAATAACCTTGCGAGCGGGGACTTTGGCGACGTCGGTAAAGAAACGCAAAGCCGAATTCGCGACGCATTCCTTTTAATGCGAGTGGATTTGCCGGAAACTCTTATGCCGGGAAAATACTTCCTGAAAGTTACCATCGCCGATCTCAATCACCCGGAATTGCAATTCGACCAACAACGCCTTGATTTGAATGTCGTCACGCAGTAATAAAGTGAAAAACACAGGCGGTGCCGTTTGTTGTCGCCTAAAAATATTCCTCAAAGAGAATAGTATTCGCCTCAAAATCCCGTACTCGAACAAACATCCTTACAAGTTCCTTATGTCTCATTATTATTTCAACCGCTGTTTCTTATGACTGACACAAAACGTTTTTTTCAATTAGTTCGGAAGAAGCACGAATGGTTGATTCGCATTCGTGAATGTTCGCGGCGGCAATTACAATATGTCGGCGAGGAAAATCTTGGAGCGTTGTTAGAGTTGTTGGCGGCGAAACAAAAGTTGCTGCTGGAAATTGAAGGCGTGGATAAAGAACTGGCGATCTACCGTGTTGACGATCCCGAAGAACGGGTTTGGTCGTCGCCGGAAATACGTCGGCAATGCCGGGAAACGGTAACGCAATGCGACACACTGATTCGTGAAATTTTGGATACCGACGGACTTGCCGAACAGCAATTAACGGAAAAAAAAGAAGCGGCGGGGCGACAGCTCAAGCAACTGGACAACTCGGCGCGGGTTCAGAAAGCGTATCGGCAGCAGAAAAAAAGTGTGAATTTCTCAAATACGAAAGCTCTCTACAGAATTGACTTGAATTCGCGGTAAGTTTTTGCAATGTTTCTTTCCGCGTTGTTCCACGCCAAGGAATTGGCTTTTGTCGGTCTGCCAAAGCGTTTGCATTCTCACAAAGGACATAAGAGACTTGTGGAACTGTTGATCGGCAAGAGTGATTTGCCGATTTGCAAAAAGCTCTGGGTGGTCTGCAAAGATCGTATGAAAAATAAGGACTTACGAATATTTGAGAGAGGTTTTTGGAAGTTCCCTTGAGAAGAATCCGGCATCTCTCCTATTTCTTGCCCCGTTTGATGAATTTTATAACGTTTGGCATGCCAATCAAATAATACCTCTGAATTTCTCGTTACTTCTTGAGGTGAAGAAGGAGTAACATTATTCGGGCTACGACTGGGAACTGCCATTATTTGTGAATCAAATTTCCATTTAAAAATTCCCATATTTTTCTCGCACGCTTTCATTGTTTTAATGGCTTCATTAAAACGAATTTCCGAAATTTCCGCGTAACTCATTCCCGTTACCAATAAAGATATTAAAACAGACATAAAAACAATCACAATCAATCTCATACGAGCATCTCCCAATAAAGTTCCCTATAGTTGTTGTCATTTTCACAGGTGGTATCCTCATTATATTTGAAATTTCAATTTTCACCAGCGTTCATCACATTCCCAAAGTCCCTTTTGCCCTTCACGTCATCCTATTGTGAAAGACGCCGAATACGGTTCGTTTCTTCCGGTGTGATGTGATAAATACCAATCGAATAACCAACCATGTCAACCGGTTCAAGATTTTGAAAATATTCGTAGCGTTTGGAATTGCTGTAAAGTTCATTCACTCCAATTGCAAACCAACCCGATTCCGGTTCGTCAGGCGGTGTTGTTTTTTCATCAATAAAATGATCCGGTAATTTGACATGCTTATAAGAGTAAAGCGTTTCATAATAGCTTCTGAAAGGTACGGCGTTGGGATGTTTATAACACCAGTCCGACAAGTAGAACATGTTTTGTCCCCAATCAATATTGCTACCGAGAAGATATTTGGAACCGTTTTTAGGAGAACCGATCAAACAATTAAAATGTCCCTGCGAATGAGGATAAAAATACAAGGAAGAAAAAATACTCCACGCCATCAAACCGGATGTCACAAGACTTAAAATTCGTAAGCGGCAACGAAATGTCCCAGCAAGACGACTGCATTCAATAAATAAAAATGGAAAGATTGGAACAGCATATCGTAAATGATGATTCAATTTGGTTTGCGAGCTGACCAGCAAAAGAATTGCGATAACGGGAAGAATCAAAATCAATTCATCAATTAAACATCTCCTCATTTTTTTGAAAAAAATCATTGACGCAAATGAAATCGTCAAAAGCAGCCAAAAACCGAGCGGTTCTTTAATGAGCAATCCTAAAATATAGTAAAGATACCATCCGTTATTGCGCCATTCTCCCCCAAAGTAAGACGGCTGTCCGATTTCAAAATCTTTCTTTTGAACGTCAATTCCCATAACATAATTGACGGGCAATGGAACGGGAATTTTACCTAAAAAAGAATGTCGAAAACGGTTTCCTGTGATTGTAAAACCATTCTCGTGATTCCATTTTGTGTTGCCGCACAATGCCCGACTGACAAATTCATAGTCTTTGAGCGGCATAAAACTTCCTTCAAATCCATAAGCCATATTGATAACAAATAAACTGATAGCAAAGATTGAAAACAGCTGTTTTGATTGGGAAAGCAGAAACAGCCGCGTCCTGTTTGTTCTTTGAGAAAGGATAGAAACTATTCCTATTGCAAACCAAATCGGGTAAAAGACAAGCAACGTAAATTTTGTGAGTTCCGCAATTCCTAAAAGGATGCCAAGTAATAAAGATTGATTCCAACTAGGATTTTTTAACCATTTCCAATAAAAATAACAAGCCGTTACGCCCAATGAAGCGCAGGCGACGTCCGGCATAATCGTATAACCGAACGCAAGAATCATAGGAGAAAAACACCATAAAGCAAGAGCCATCAATCCGGAACGTTTTCCAAAGAGATCGCGTCCCCAACAATAACAGATCAGACCTCCTAACAGGCAAAGCGGAATACAAAATAGTCGTGAAACAAAGAGCAAGAAATGATAGTTTTTTGCGTTTTTGTTCAATAAATCCGCCCCGACTTGAAATTCCGCGCGTTTGTAAGGATTTTCTGAATACGAATCCCAATCCATTTTATGCGGAATGAAAAGAAGAGGAAACGCCGCAACGCTTCTCACGAAAGGCGGATTTACTCGGTAAAGATCAAACGAAAAACGCCGCCAATGACTTAAACCGGAAGCCAAATGCGCCGGTTCGTTCACAAGAGGCGAATGTTTCCATGCGCTCCAAGCCAACATCAAAGCGTGTAGAATCAAGATCAAAGAAACAAGCCGCCGCATGATTCACCTCAATATTTGTAACTATTCCGTAGAATGTAAGTTTGAGCATTGCGTATTTTTTAACCTCATTTCTACCTAATTTTCTTAACAAAACAACCTCAGTAGCATAAAGGTTTCCTCAAAACCAACCTCATTATCTCATTTATTATTTCTTTTTTGATGAGGTAATGAGGTTATTGTTGTGGAGGATTCATTGGAGCTACTGAGGTTGTTTCGTTAAGAAAATTAGGTGGAAATGAAGTTTAGAACGCAAACAACATTGCCTGAATCGTATTAAAAATACTTACAATCGACTGAATAGTTACCAATATTTTTTTATTGAGTGATATTCACTGTGATTCGTGCGGTGTTTTGAATTCCTTGAGAATTTTCAAGTTTGGCTATGATGGTGAAATAGCCAGTTTTTCTCTCTTTGTCGTTATCAAGAGAGAGAAAAATTGTATTGATCTGATTTTCTTCCTGATTTTCAGCGGCAACTAGGATAAAATCAGCTTCTGACTGCAAATCTAATATTGTGATTTTGTCATTTTCGTTTTCCGAATCAACACGAATCGTTATTGTTTCAGAAGATTCTTTGGACAAAGAAACAAGATATTGGCTGAGACGATAAAAATCCCGTTGAAAAACTTCCACCTTCATTTCCACCGGTTCGACTTCCTTATCACCGGAAATATGAAGCGTTCCCTGTTTCTTGTTGTCGTTTGATTCGAGAAGCGGGCGTAATTCTTTCAGAATAATTTTCGCGTGAAGTTCCGCGGCTTCGTGATCGTCTTGTTTTTCCTGTCCGACTAATTCCGGCACAAGCCATGAAGCATCGGATTCTATTTTGATTTCCTGAATCGGTCTCACATAAGAACTCAACCGCGCCAAACGAACGTCGAATAATTCTTTGTCCGTTTCTTCGGTGATTTCAACCACCACCGAATATTGCGACAACTCAATGCGTTGACGTTCGACTGGCGTTTGACCGGTTCCATGAATAGTTACATCAGTCGTACTTTCGTCGGCAAAAGAGACCCGGGCAATTTTTTTTTGTTCACCGCGTCCCCAAGCGCCGGGAATGACGGAAAATTTGACTTCTTTATTTTCTCCCGCTTTGAGAATTCCTCCCTCCCATTCCAATTTGGTACAACCGCATGAGGTTTGCACCGAAGAAACCATGATAGGAAAATCGGAGGTATTGATCAGATGGAACGACGCTTCAATGAACGCCGGAGAATCCGATCCGCCAATCATAAACTCGCCGATTTCAATCGTTTGAGGATTGATTTTAACGCTTTTTATTGGCGAAACATTTTTGTCTTTCCCTTTTTTAATAAAAAGAACCACGCCGCCCGCGTCTTGGAATTTTTTTTCCAGACGTTCGTTGTATTCTTTCGACGTCGGACTGATAAGCGGCGAAACGCCTTTGGAGACATTGACAAGCTGCACCGTTCCTTGATCGTCCATCATACCGA
>JAIRYX010000276.1 GCA_031267635.1 Planctomycetaceae bacterium | reverse complement strand
GAGACGACGATTGAACATTTCGGACTGACCGGATTGCTGGGGAGATGAAGTAGGACGCATTTCTAGCCGATTTTGATAAAAATTGCAAGGTTTGGAACCAAAAACATGGATAAAATGGAAATAACGTTGCAAATGATAACACACATTTGGAACAGGACAATCCATTAGTATAGCATTAAAACTTTTTTTTTTCAGAGATGACTAGTTACCCAGTTGCCATGCAGATTTATTTGGGTTGAGAAACTGAATCGTTACAGTATTTTATAAATCAATCCCTCCCCCAAATGTGCAATAAGCAGAGATTTTCAAGTGTGGGAAGTGTATTTTAGAATATGTTCCCGAACAGCAGAAACAATTGGTTCTGGAAGAAAACGCCGTAAAACAAGGTCGTCGGCGACGGTGGCAATTTCCTTGATGAGCGAGCTGGAGACGTGCGCTAACTCGCCGTCCGCCACCAAAAACAGCGTTTCTACATCAGGGGCAAGTTGACGGTTCGCCATCATCATTGTGATTTCCGCCGGAATGTCGGTAATTGGGCGCACGCCGCGAACCATGATTTTTGCACCGCATTGCTGCGCGAACCGCACGGTCAAACCCTCATACAGCCGCACTTCAATATTCGGCAGATGCGCGGTGGAACGTTCAATCATAACAGTACGTTCTTCCGGTGTGAACCAGGCACGTTTTTCGTGATTGATACCAATTCCGATGATCACCCGCTCGAAAATTTTGCTGATTCGCTCGACAACGTTCAAATGCCCAAGCGTAATCGGGTCAAATGAACCCGGATAAACCACCGTTCTATCATAACCTGTCGCGTAAGACTCCGTATTCATCCTTGTTCCTGTCGATTGAAACAATATTAAAAAATATTCTGCTTATTTCACATTTGAGGGAGGGATTGATTTATAAAATACTGTAACTAGTCAGTCGCCCTGTGCGGATTTATTGGGTTGAGCGGCTGAATAGCTACGTTCATTTTAGAAATTCACTTTTCCTGCCGGATAGCGGCAAGACCGAAACGTAACGCCAAAAACGCATCGACAACAATCATGTATGGAGTCAATAGTACGTCGCGGCTGAAAATCCGTCCGTGTTTGATTTTGTAAACAGCGTTTGCGCGGCGCTGCGCGATTTTGGTATATAACCAGAAATAGCGCGACGTAATCGCGTCGTATCGTGCAATCAACCGCTCGCGGACAAATGCCTGCGACTGTTGCAATAATGTCGGCGTGACCGGCGCGTCTTCTATTTCTGAAAGATGATGTTCAATTTCGTCGGCAACCGCAAAAAGCTTTCGCGCGCGGCTTTTACTCGTGGCAAATGCCGTTTCTCCCATACGGCGAAGCGTTCCGGCGGTTAATGTAAGAAGCGAGCGAAGGTCGCGTAATGTTTCTTCACAACGTCCCGACCAACTCGACGCGGCAAGCTGATGTTGAAACATCGTCCAATTTTTTTTCAAATCGACAAGCGGTTGCCATATTTGTTGTTCTCGCGATTTTTGATTTGTCTTTTTCGGTCGGGTCTGTAACCAAATTTCACGAAACTCAAAAAAAAGCCGGAGATATATTTTGGCTTCGCAAAAACCTTCTTTGAGTCTTCGCCACGCAAACGACGCAACGCTTTCTTTGGGACAATCGGGACGACGGCGGTCGCGATGTTTCACGCGGAAAAAGCCGGTCATCATCGGGTGCGTATGAGAAAAAACGCCGGAATAACGATACCAAATACAATTCCAAAACATGTACCAATAATATTGCGGCGGCGTGCGGCGAAGAATTTCAATGGAACCTTCGATACTATAAAAACTCGCGTAAGCTTGGAGCGTCGCCCGTTTCCATTCTCCTTGAGGCATTTTCGGATGCGTAAACGTTTCATGAAAACTGTCGTATTTATTGAGATCCGGGTCAATTTTTTCGCCACGAAGTACCATGTTTTTATGATCAACCGAACCGGGCAACGGCGTCAGCATAAAAAACGACGCCTCATGCACCGCGACATGATCCCGCAAAAACGCGACGTCGCGCTGTACGGAATCAAAAGAATCGGCTGGAAAGCCGATGATGTAGCCGACGTGCACTAAAATATTTGCGTCTTCCCAATACTGAACCATCGCGCGGTATTCTTCGACGCTGTTTTGCGATTTTCCCGCCGCCGCAAGACTTTCCGGATTAACGCTTTCCATGCCGATAAACGCCATGCGACAACCAGCAGCAGACGCCTTTTCGACAAAATTCGGGATTTTGTACGATTGCGTATCCACTTGCATCATAAACGCGATGTTTTTTCCTTGCGACCGCATTTCGATTAAACCATTAAAAACATCCGACCAAATTTTACTTCGGGCAAAATTGTCGTCAGTGAAGAAAAAGGAACGAATATTTTTGTCATAATTTTCACGAATCATTTTCAAAACCGATTCCGCCGCGCGACACCGCATTTTTCGTCCTTGAATATTGATAACTGTGCAAAAGTTGCAACCGTAAGGACAACCGCGACTTGTGTCAATTGTTCCCCAAGGAACAGCAAATCGCTTCAAATACTCCGGGTCAACGGCAGGCGTTGCCGCGTTTGTTAAATCGGGGGTTTTCGGAAATGTGTAAATCGGTTTCAGCGTCCCGTCCAGACAATCTTGAAAAAGCTGTTCGAGAACGCCGGGCGTTTCCGCTTCGCCTTGCACAAGAGTGACTCCATGTTCAACCAAATGAAGAAGTTCCGGCGTTGGTTCTTCAAAAAGCGACAAAACGCCGCTTACATGAAAACCGCCAATCAAAACGTCGATACCGTGTTCTCGAAATTCTAACGCAAGATCGCCAGCCCGCGCAAACTGTCCGGTTTGAACCCCAACCATTCCGACAACAACCCGTGTATCGTGCCGTCGATTCAATCTTGCGATTTTCGCAATCGGAATTCTTTCGACGCCTTCGTCATAAGCAGTAATATGAACCGTCACATCAGGAAACGGATTTTTAGCAATCATTTCGCGAGTCAATCCTTTAAGAACCGCTAATGAATTTGACGGCACGACTCCCCATTGCCACTGATAGACATAACCCTCGTCATCGTAACGAGATGGAACAATATAAATAACTTCGAGACGCTTAATTGTATTTTGAGTTACAGTTTGTGTTGCAATTGTCTTATCATTATTTTCTCTCAATTGATTTTCCTTTCTTTGGTGTTGGAAGGTTTCTAAAAATAAATCCCAAAGAGATTCTTTCATTTTTTTATAGTTACTCAGTCGCTTTGATTTTTTGAGTAGATTGTAACGATTCAGTCGAGCAAACCAAATAGACCCGCAGTGGACAACTGAAAAGTTACAATTTTTTATAATAATTTTTCTATAAAATCAGTTGACTGCAACTGAAAATTGTTTTTAGAAACCTACTTTAATTATTGTAACGTATCTGTTCAACAACACAAGCCCCAAAATACACTCCTTCATGCCATCTTGATCAACGTTTTGGCTAACGGACGACATAGCGAAAATTTCTGCTTATTTCATATTTTGGGAAAGATATTTTGGGGCGATGTCTTATCTCAAACAAGCAACAAAAATTGTAACGGTTCACAAATACAAAGTCTTCTAAAAATTTATAACAATCATTGTTAAATTACTTACATTATCAAATAATTTATGCGTTTCACAGAAAATTTTTCTCAAATTGCCAAATTAGCAAAAAATGGGGGTAGAGTTTTGCGGCAATTCAAGTTATACTATTCTTGTGTTTTTTGTATTTTGCCCAGTCTGGTTGATTTAATGTTTCGGAAACAGCAGAATTGCGGCAGGTGAATTTTAAGATACAGGAATTATTGTACCAATTCGGCGAGTCAGAGAAAAAAATTATGTCTAAAGTCCTTTGCATCTTTGCTATGGCAGTTTCTGCAATTTTGTTCTTGCTTTTTCTACTTGATCTTGTGAGCGCCTTTCCGTTTGGTCGCGTCAGTCTTGCGATGGATTTAGCATTCATTCTATGTTCTGCGGTTATCGGATTTTTCGGTTATTTGACTTTTCGTGAGCAACGATAATTCTACATGATTTAAGGTACAAGGACTAAAGGGCTTGTATCATTTATAGAGGATAAGATCGCACAAGCCGAGAAATATGAGATCACATATCTTCAAAATTTTTGTCGGCTTATTGTTACATTCCTCTCAACCGTTATCTTTTTGTTTTTATCTCTAAAGTTGTTATGACTTTTCTGTATTCGCTATAATCGGGATTAGCAGCATTTTCTAAAAAGCCGTCACCTTTTATCAAATGGTATTTGCGTGCCATTTTGCATTGACCGCTACGACTCTTTCCTCCGATAGAAACGAAAGAATTAAACTCCGTAACATCATTCTGTTGTTGCGGCGTATGAAAAATGACATTCAACGTTCACAAAGTTTGTGGGCAAAAATCATGAAACATTACGGAAAAATATTCATTGTCGCCGGATGGATTTTAGCGGTTGTTTTACTGCAAGGATGTTCGCAAATCCAAACCGTTTTTCAGTCGAAAGAAATGTCGGCAAAAAACTCGGTTTCTCAAACCGACGAGTCTTTGCTTGAAGAAGCCAAACGCGCTTCGGACAATGGCGACAAATCTCGTGCGGAAGAGATTTATAGAGAATACATTAAAAAACATCCGAAAGGTAACGCAAACGCATTAGGAGTCGCTCATGCGCGGTTGGGAATGTTGCTTTCCGAGCGAAAAGAATATCAGGAAAGCCGGGAATATTTTGAAAAAGCGATGAGCTACAAACCCGACGATCTTGAAATTTGCGGTGCGTATGCCAATTCGCTTTTTGAACAGGAAGATTATATTGGTGCGGAATCGTTGTGGCGGCAGGGATTACAAATTGCGCCGAATGATAAACGTTTTCAAATGATGCTCGGTTATACGCTTATGCAAGAGAAAAAATATCAAGCGGGCGCCAGTTATCTGAAACGTGCTGTCGGCGAACAAAAGGCATACGAGGAAATGGCGGCGATTTACCGTTCGCACGAGGAATACGAACGGGCGATTGTCGCGTTGAATAAATCACAAAAAATCCGATCCAAAGAACAACAATTGAATTACGCCGCAAATCAACAGGTCAACGGATATCAGAATCCTCAAGGTTACATGATGGCGAGTACGGCAGCCGTTCCCAATAATATGAACAATGTTCCTGTCAACAACAGAGTCAATATTCCGGGAAATTCGCCGTCGTCTTACAACAATCAACAATACAATAATCCGTCTGCTTACGTCAATCAGCAATATCCGGCGCAAACGCCAATACAATCTTATACGCCTCAAGCGTCGGCGAACGGTTTCTCGCAAAATTCGCAGCAATATCCGTATCAGTCGCCTCCCGTATCCAATCCCAATCTTCCGGGAGTGCAACGGAACGACGGTTTTACGTCAATCATTCCATCGTCAACAGCTTTGCCGCCTGTTTCACCGCAAGCGCGGACGGCAACGCAAATACCTCCGCCGATGATCACGCAAAACGGATATTATGCTTATCCGCAACCGCCGAATTATGGAAATTACGATACAACGACAGTTCCCAATGCCGCGGCGCCGCAACCGATTCCGAACCGTCCGATAGAAAGACAGCCGACAGAACTACAATCACCGGGAGTTCAACCGACAGGAATGCCTTATGGTTTTGCGTCATCGCAGCCGACCGTAAATCCGTCGCAGCCGTTACCGAACCGAACAGCCAACGCACCTCATTATTACGCGCCGCAAGAGATCGCGCAACGTCCGCATTACAACATGCCGCCGATCCAAAATTATCCGACGCCCAATCCGCCCGCGCCGTACTACACGGCAACGGCACAAACGGAATCATCTCCGCAACCGGTGAATCCATTGGCAAGAACATCATACGGCTACGACGCATCCTCCGCCAACACAGAAACCGGAAACGCAGTTTCTAACGCAAGAATGTTTCAAACGTTTAATCCGTGATGAAAACTAAAAAATAGTCGATGATTGACTTATGTTTACGCATTTTGCGCAAATAAGTTTTCAAAAAATGAGTCACTGTTCGTTGATTTTTTTTACGCCGTAGGCATTCCCCTTGAATAACCCCCAGTGCAACTGGGGGCAAGAGATTCTCCCAATAAACAACCCCGTCGGGGTTGCCCAGTGTTGCTCGGTACCGAGGCAAGGGACAACCCTGACAGGGTTGAGTTTTTTCGCGAGTTTGAACCCCCCAGTTGTACTGGGGAGGATTTCTAGGGAACGCTTACGGCGTATAAAAAAAAATCAACGAACTGTCCGCAATGGTTTTGAAATTTTTTTCACCATAATCGGTCATGTCCAATAAACCGACAGGTACGTTAATTGATCAATTCCCGAACTTCTTCGCTCCAGGGACCGTTTTGCATACGCGGGTTGACCCATGCGGCTTGGAGGAGGATGTGTTTTCCTTCGTCTTCATCCGTAAAAATCAATGTGTAATGCAATTGCGTGGAAATAACCGATTCCCATTGGGTATCGCCGTCGATTTTATATTTCAACAGGAAACCGGCAAATTTTCCGTCTTTGAGAAATTGGGTGGGGCGTCCGTGTTGAAGCGTTGAGACGTACAAAGTTACGTCGTGATGTTGCCCGACAATTGCCGTCAGCACCGGCGTTTCCGTCGGAACCGGAATCGGTTCATGGGCGTGCGGATGACGCGGGCGAAGTCCCATCGACTCGATCATCTCATCGGGAATATTAGGATTTCCCTCAAGCGTGTTGATATACATGGCGAGAAACTGTTTCAGAGCCGCAAATGCTCCATTTTTTGCTTTGACCGTTGCGCGATTCCGCAACTCTTCGTCGCTATTCGTGTTGTACTTCGTTTCCGCATCCGCAAGCAACATTCCGAATTGATTTAAGAAAATCGGGTCCAGTTGCCACGCGGGGGCGTTTTCAGCACAATCTCGATAAATTGTTTTCGCCCACGCGATAAATGCGCCGTCTTGTCGCGGCATATAACCCTTTGAATTGGTGGTCATAACGAATCTCCTTCTAAAAAAAATTATGTGTTTGCGTAACCGTGTTCTATCTGCTGTCTTTGATCGGGTAGAACTTGTCCGCAAGTCAATTGAACATTGAAAACAATACAGGATTTTCGCCTTTCTTGCAAGACAACTAGAAAATAATTTCGACTAAATTGCTACATTTTGAAGCAATTTTGGACAAATTATTGCCTTTTTGGGGTATTCCGACGGAAAAAAACCGTAAATTGGAGAACACCAATTGGTAAATGGAGAACACCAACCATCCTTTGGAGCCCCCCAATTGCTCATTGGAGAGTCCCAATCGTCCTTTGGAGAACACCAATTGATAAATGGAGATCTCCAATCGTCTCTTAGAGAACTCCAACCGCTCATTGGAGAATTCTCAACGCTCATTGGGGTTCTCCAAACGCTCAATGGAGAACCCTCAACGCTCATTGGAGTTCTCCAAACGCTCATTGGAGTCCTCCAAGAGACAATATTGGTAGCTTTTTTTGTCATCTTTTAACGGTCAATTGTCGGCAATTCTTCACAAGGATAAAAGGATAATCCGTTAAAGGGGCTGGCAGACGCCCTATTTCCGAGCGGCTGCCTTGTTTTTTGCCGACTTTGCCTCGATAAGGATATGTTTTTCCAACTCTTCAAACACGTCCGTTAGGTTGTTTGATTGAGTCATGGAAATCCCGCATCCTATCGTGCAACCGCCCGGAAATCGGTTGCCTGCCTGAAAAACACATTACGGTTAATGAACTTACTGAACTTCTCCGCCGTCGGGCGTACTCAAAGCCCGCCAAATATCAAGTGTAATACTATCCGAAATAAAATGGATGCTTCCGTCTGCATAACAGCTATTTATTCCGCCGCTATGGTTACTACTCGTATAATCAAAATTTGAGTAACCGGACTTTGTCCAACAATGCGGAATACCGGAGTTGGGTTTGTAAAGCGTTGAAAACCCTGTTGCCGTACCGTGCGACGTAACCCATGTACCGCCGCGATTACCCGAACCTATTTTTGACAAGTTCGCGGAATCGTTTATCAATGCCTCAAAATCTTGAGGAGCACATGCCATGCCGTTATCGAAATATCGAAGCCGGTCGCGTAACTTTTTGTTGGGAAGACTTGCGAATGTTAACGACGTGTCAGCCGGAGCGATCAATGTTTCGCTGACGGCAAGCGTGTTACTCGTTCCATCTCCTGTGGATACATGTCCCAGTCCAGTTTCATGGAAAGTGAAAATCGCTTGAGACGATGGAACGTTTTCAATATTACAATAATCGCCGATAGCGGTTCCATTACAGTACACGTAATTTGCTCTGTTGACATAAACTTGTTGAAGATTAGCACTCGTTGGAAGCGGACTAGGAGTCGGCGGTTGTTGCTCCCCATCGCTCGGACAGATCAACAACGGCACAGTCGTCCATAAAAACGGAATCAGACTGGCGTCTGCCCCAGTCTGAGTAGCAACAGGACAAACCGGAATATTCTGCGGAAAACTTCCGTAAATCGCACTTTGTTCAAGGTACGGCAAAACACGGACATGAATGGAAAGCGCATACTTTCCTGTAACCCATGTGCAATTCATTCGGGGCAATACGGTGTGGGTGTCGTGATAGTTGTGCAAAGCCAACCCGATTTGTTTTTGATTGTTTGCACATTGCATTCTTCGTGCGGCTTCACGCGCGGCTTGAACGGCTGGCAACAACAACGCAATCAAAATTCCAATGATCGCAATGACCACCAGCAATTCGACCAGAGTAAATGCATGGCGGATAAAAGATTGTCTTCCCAAACGGGCAGAAATGCTCGCAATAGCGCGGGCAAAAAAGAGTGAAATCGCACGCAAAACATGATACATTAACCATTTTGTGTACCCCCCCCCCCCGACACATTTTGGCTCAATTCAAATAAATGACACGACTGGTTTAACTTTTTCATAGCGGGAACTCCTTCATTTTAGTTTGGTTCGAATTTGTTGTAATGACAAAAATCACGTTGTGTTTTCTGTCGGTCTGTTCTTGCATACAATTTTCATTCATTGACATTGTCTTTTTCCAATAAAAGATTTTGCATGTTTACGGCAAACTCAAAAAGTTTTACATGCAAAACAGCGGAAATTTTACAGAAGTCCCAAATCTCATCAAGGGGGCATGTCTCGCATTTTTGGAAAAATATTTAAAGTTGAATCGAGACAAACTTTTGTATTTTGTTTTAGCTCTTCAACTTACGGAAAATAAAATTCCTGAAAAATTTTTTTGTTGATTTTAAAAAAACTTTTAACGATCCAGTCGTTCAACCCAAATCAATCACTCCCCAAATGTGAAACAAGCAACGCAATTCCAAGTGGGCGGAGCGTTAATCGAATAGGGAATTAGAAATTTTACGGCTTGATTTTCGCCATGCCAACTCGTTCCGGCGTATGAACATCGACAGGACCTTCCGGGAATGTTTGCACGGTCAGTTCTTTGTACATCGGACAGTTTGACCGCATTCGGATTGGAGCGTCTTGTTCATTGCGCATAATGACCGAGTCGTCGGTCAGCCGCCAGCCGAGTTTCAAATAAAAC